>JANYGV010000097.1 GCA_025359285.1 Burkholderiales bacterium | reverse complement strand
TACAAGTATCATCATCCATATGCAGCGCACGAATGAACTTTGCGCTCGGGAAAGCGCAGGGTGCGTAACAGAGAATCCGTCAGAAGAAGACGATCGCGCGGCACGACCGCCCGAAGCAGCTGGACTCAACTGGCTGAATTTCACTGACATGACACGTCCCCTGAACATTATTTTGCTTATCGGCGCAACTTGGTTTAAACGACTCCGCAAATTCAATGCCAAGCCGCCTGATTATTGCCAAGTGGTTGATAAAGCAAAGGATAGCAACACTGGCCGTAGAAAAAACACAGCCGAATGTTGCCGACTGGCGACAAGCCGATGCAGAATTGTCAGCTTGGCCGGTAGTCAACGGCGTGTTGAAATGAAACGCGGTTTAGTGCTTTAGAGCCGATTGTTGAGCGACTAACAATAACAACCAACGTTGAAGAATAGCGCCTACCGTTTAGAAACTAGCGACTAACCCCGAGCTCGCGATAGAGGCGATCCATCAGACCGCGCAAATTTGCGCACTCTTCATCGAGGCGCGCTACTTGCGCCTTGAGCGCGGCAATTTCGGACACGCTGATATTGAATCCAGCGGCGGATGACCCGGAATATTCGGCGGCGTCAGCGGATTCAATAACGGGCTCGCCGCAAAGCAAATGCATCCAGCGTGCTTCGCGCGCGCCGCTGAGTTTTCCCAGCTTGATGGCCATCGCGCCACCCGCATCGTCCGCACGGTTGCTTAGCTCGTCCAGAAACCCATCGACGGCACTAATGTCAGCACACTTGTGAAGGCGCTCGGCATTGACCATTCGCCAAGCTGACAATTCTGCATCGGCTTGTCGCCAGTCGGCAACATTCGGCTGTGTGTTTTTCTGCGGCCAGTGTCGCTATCCCCTGCCTTATCAGCCACTTGGCAACAATCAGGCGGCTTGGCATTGAATTTGCAGAATGGTTCATTCGAGTTTGCGCCGATAAGCAAAATAATGTTCAGGGGACGTGCCATGTCAGTGAAATTCAGCCAGTTGAGTCCAGCTGTTTCGGGCGGTCGTGCCGCGCAATCGTCATCTTCTGACGGATTCTCTGTTACGCACCCTGCGCTCTCCCGAGCGCAAAGTTCATTCGTGCGCTGCATATGGATGATGATACTTGCAGCAATGATCCTAGGCGAAATTTTGGGTCAAGCCGCACACGCTGCGATCAACGATTTCAACGCTGATCAGAAGAGTGATCTCGTCTTCACTGACAATAGTGGCCAGGTCGATTTATTGCTGATGAACGGCACTGCTGTCCAAAGCCGCACCACTATCATTGCTGCGGCAGGTTGGGCGATCACCCATTTGGCCGACTTTAATGGGGATGGAAAAACAGACATCGTCTGGCGTCATGCTGACGGCAGGGTGGCGGTCTGGCTGATGGATGGTGCCACTTTCATCGGTGGCGCAGGCTTGATTGAAGCGGGTACAGGCTGGAGCGTTAGTCACGTCGGCGACTTTAATGGCGATGGCAAAGCTGATCTACTCTTCCGCCACACTGATGGCCGGGTCGCGATGTGGCTCATGAACGGCGCGACCTTCGTTAGCGGTGCGGGCCTGCTGGAAGCGGCCTCTGGCTGGAGCGTTACGCATACGGCCGACTTCAACGGGGATGGCAAAACTGATCTGGTGTTCAGTCATACGGATGGCCGAATTGCCATGTGGCTTATGAATGGCACGTCCTTGGCGAGCGGTGCGGGTATCCTCAACGCCGCCTCAGGTTGGAGCGTCACCCACACGGCCGATTTCAATGGCGATGGCAAGGCTGATTTGTTGTTCAGTCACACCGATGGCCGCATCGCCATGTGGCTGATGAACGGAACAACCCTTATGAGTGGGGCGGGCCTGCTGGAAGCTGGATCCGGTTGGAGTATTACGCACGCGGCAGATTTCAACGGAGATGGGAAGTCTGACCTGTTATTTCGTCACGCCGATGGAAGAGTAGCCGTGTGGCTGATGAACGGAACGGCGCTCAGCAGCGGCGCAGGTTTATCGGAAGCGGATGGATTTTGGCGGGTAATACAGACACTTGATCTGAACGGAGATGGTAAGGCTGATCTGGTGTGGCGTCATATCGACGGCAGTATGAAAGTATGGCTAATGAACGGCGCTTTGATGACAAGTAATGCGGTCGTTTCTAGCGCGGGCGGCTGGACGGCGTCGATTGAGCCTTTAGTCTCGGCACCCGCACAAGCCAAAAATAACGCATCGCGGTTTTTGGCACAAGCTACTTTTGGCCCGCGTGTCGCAGATGTAAACGCGCTCGTGACCAGTGGCTACGACGCCTGGTTTACGCAACAGTTTGCGGTGCAGGCGCGCCCGCATTTGACTTATCTTGAAGAAGCTAAAGCGCGTCACATTGCGGGTTCCATTGACGGTAAAGGCAACTACCAGGAAGAGGATTCCTATCAAGCCATCTGGCAGCAATGGCTATGGGGCCCGGATCAACTGCGCGCTCGAATGAGCTTTGCATTTTCAGAAATTATGGTGATTTCCAATACGGCGCCTGATATTTATCCAGAAGCGATGTCGTCGTATATGGATACGCTCAACAAGTATGCTTTTACCACTTACCGCGAATTGCTTGAGGCCGTCGCGCTGCAGCCGGCGATGGGTTATTACCTCAACATGATGGGCAGTGAAAAAGAAGATCCGGCTAAGAATATTCGCCCGAATGAAAATTTTGCACGCGAAGTTCTACAGCTATTTTCGATCGGCTTATACCAGCTAAATTCGGATGGCAGTCGCAAGCTCGATACCGCCGGGGTGCCGCTGGCTACGTTTGACGAAGATACGGTTAAAGGGTTTGCGCAGGCATTCTCAGGCTGGAATTTTTCGGGTAACGACACGACCAAACCGGACGTGTTCTATAACCCCAAAGAAAATTGGCGCGCTCCGCTGGAGGCATGGCCATCGAAGCATTCGACAGGCACTAAAAAGCTCTTAAACGGTATGGTTCTCCCCGCAGCTCAAAGCCCCCAAGCCGACATGAAGCTGGCGCTCGACAATATTGCCAATCATCCCAACGTGGGTCCCTTTATTGGGCGTCAATTGATCCAGCGCTTTGTCACCTCAAACCCCAGCCCGGCTTATATCGGACGGATTGCAGCGGTGTTTGATAACAATGGGCGCGGTGTTCGTGGTGATCTGGCGGCGGTGATTAAAGCCATATTGATGGATGCCGATGCCAGAAACATTCCGGCGGCCGCCAACGCGGGTAAGCAACGCGAACCCGTGATTCGGTTTGCCAACATCCTGCGTGCGCTCGACGGCAAATCCAAAAACGGAATTAACAATATTGATTATCTGGATAGTGCTGACAACGCGCTAGGCCAAAGTCCTTTGTTGGCTCCTTCGGTATTCAATTTTTTCTCGCCCAACTACACGCGTCCTGGCAAGCTTGCCGCCGCCGGCATGGTCGCGCCCGAGTTTCAAATCACTAACGAAATCCAGACAATCGGCACGGCGAATTTTTTCTACAACGTTGTGCGTGATGGTGGTTATGGCTATGGCGATAGTCGGGTTGAACTCGACTTTACGGGTGCTAAAGCGGTGGCAGGTGATGCAGTGTCGCTGGTGAACTATCTGGAAGCAAAATTCACCTACGGTCAGTTGTCGCCTGCGATGCGTCAGGTGATGACCCAAAGCGTCGCGGAAGTGCCTTACGACAACAGTGACTGGGCAAAAACACTGCGCGTTCGAACCGCGCTGACGTTGCTGGCGCTGTCGTCAGACTTTGTCATTCAAAAATAAACCGCGACTTATCGTTCAGGAGACCAGCATGACCACCAACCGTCGCGCATTTATGAAAAACAGCATGGCCGTTGGCGCCGCCGGTGTGTCCGCCACGCTAGCCAACCTCGCCGCCATTGCAGATGCCAATGCCGCGCCCACCGAAGACTATCGCGCGCTCGTTTGCATATTCATGTTTGGTGGAAATGACGCCAACAACATGGTGGTGCCGCGCGATCCGTCCGATTGGGCAACCTACTCCGGCCCGCGGGGTCGGCTGGCCATTCCTCGTGATAATTTGCTGTCGATCAAGCCGACCAATGTGCAGGGTCGAGAGTTTGGCTTTCATCCCGCGATGGGCGGTATCCAATCGTTGTTTAACGCGGGAAAAGCGGCCGTCATAGCGAACGTCGGTACGCTCGCGCAGCCGCTGACGAAAGCCCAGTACCAAAGCGGGTCAGTGCCCAGGCCGACCAATCTTTTTTCGCACAGCGATCAGCAATCGCTATGGCATACCAGCGCCGCCGATAACAGTATTCGCACCGGCTGGGGAGGCCGGGTTGGTGATCGTTTTGCGTTGGGTAATCAATCGGGCAGCTTGACCACATGTTTGTCGGTTGCAGGTAATTCAGTGTTTCTGAGCGGTGACACCATTCGTCCTTTTCCGGTGTCGCCCTCGGGCCGTTTTGGACTGGATTTTATTGATGGCGGTAGCGACACCGCGGCACTTTCAGCGGGGGTTTCAAGGATGCTCGTGAACAGCCGCCCCAATGTGATGGAAAACGTCTGGCTGGAAATCCTGAATGGCGCGATCGTGAATCAAAAGCAGTTGTCGGCAGGCTTAAGCGGCGCACCCGCGTTTCAAACCGTCTTTCCCGGCAGCAATCTGGGCGACGCGCTAAAGATGGTGGCGCGATTGATTTCGGTGCGCAAAACATTTGGCGCAAAGCGCCAGGTATTTTTTGCCGGTATTGGCGGTTTCGATACGCATGGTGAAGATCAGTTGGATCGTCAGCAAGAATTGTTAGGCGAAGTTTCTGGCGCAATGACCGCGTTCTATAACGCGACTGCCGAATTGGGTTTGGGCGAAAATGTGACCGCGTTTACCGCCAGCGATTTCAACCGCAATTTTCCGACCAATGGGCGCGGCTCTGATCACGCCTGGGGTAGCCACCACATGGTTGTCGGTGGCGCTGTAAAGGGCAATGCGATGTACGGTAAATTTCCCACCCAGGTTCTGGACGGCCCCGATGACGCGAACAACGGTTCGTGGATTCCGACCACTTCGGTTGACCAATATGCAGCAACAATGGCGACGTGGTTTGGCGTGCCATCGAGTGAGCTAAATCTGGTCTTCCCGAATTTAAATAGATTTACGACCGCCAACTTGGGATTCATGGCATAAGAACAATGATGTAAGAAATATTGGCGGCAGGGCAGTCTCGCGCGGTGTGTTAAATTGCATCGCGATGAATCAGAACTTCAAGAATGCATTATTGGTAAAGCGCTCTCTGGTGAGCGTCTGGCATCCCTGCTCGCAGATGAAACACCATGAATTCAGCCCGATGGTGCCGATCGTGAGCGGACGCGGCGTGTGGTTAATTGATGCGGATGGCAATCGCTATCTGGATGCCGTCAGTTCGTGGTGGGTCAATTTGTTTGGGCACGCGAATCCTCGCATCAACGCTGCGCTAAAAGATCAACTCGATACCCTCGAGCACACCATGCTGGCCGGTTTCACGCATAAACCGGCGATCGAGCTGGGCGAGCGTCTCGCCGCCCTCACCGGTTTGGGCCACGCGTTCTACGCAAGCGATGGCGCAAGTGCCGTGGAGATCGCCTTAAAAATGAGTTTTCATTTTTGGCGCAATCAAGGACAACCCGCCAAGCAGAAATTTGTCAGCCTGAAGAATAGCTACCACGGCGAAACGCTGGGTGCGTTGGCGGTCACGGACGTAGCCATTTTTCGTGATGCGTACGGGCCGCTGCTGAATAACAACCTGATCGTTGATTTTCCTAGCGACAGGGCTCAACAGCCAATATCCACGGGCGTCTCCGAGCATAATGCCTCAAACGCCCCGTCTACATTGCCGTTCGAGGCATGCTGTCCAGAATGTGTTGTGGATGCTGGCTTGCAGCTTGAACGCTTGTTTGAAGCGCGCGCGGGTCAAATTGCTGCGCTAATTGTAGAGCCGCTGGTGCAGGGCGCGGCCGGGATGCGAATCTATCACCCGGATTATCTAAAAAAGGCGCGCGAGTTATGCACAAAATATGGCGTGCATTTGATCGCCGATGAAATCATGACCGGCTTTGGGCGTACTGGCACGATGTTCGCCTGCGAACAGGCAAACATTCAGCCCGATTTGATGTGCTTGTCGAAGGGGATTACCGGCGGTTATCTGCCATTGTCCTGCGTACTGTCGACCGACCAAATTTATGACGCGTTTTATGATGACGACACCACGCGCGGTTTTCTGCATTCGCATTCGTATACCGGGAGCGCATTGGCATGCCGCGCCGCGCTGGCCACGCTGGACATCTTTGCGGCTGATCAGGTGATTGAAAATAACCGCCTTAAGGCAGCACGCTTGACCACGCTCGCGATGCCACTCATGGCGCATCGACGCGTTAAAAATTTTCGTCACCTTGGCATGATCTGGGCATTCGACGTTGAACAAGATGATCCTGTATTTGCGCGCAAAGTATTTGCTGCCAGCTTGCGGCGGGGCATGATGTTGCGGCCCATCGGCAACACTATTTATTTTATGCCACCTTACGTTATTGCCGATGACGAGTTTGATCATCTGGTCACGCAAACGCTGGAGGTCATCGATGAGGTTTGTGCCGCGACGATGGTAGCGCGATGCTAAAGCCTACGAAAACGTTTTTTTCTACGCTCATTTTTTGCGCCACACTATTCGTCATCGGCCCTCTGGCCAATGCACAATTGGCGCCGCTACCCGTGGCGCCGCAACTGGTCACGCTGCCGTCGCCGGTGACAGATGTTTTTAAAAAAGCCAGCGTTCCGCTTGAAAATGTCGCCATTTTTATCAAAGACGTAAGCGCCCGCGATCCCTTGCTGACACTTAATGCCGACAAGCCGATGAATCCAGCGTCGGTTATGAAGCTTTTTACGACTTATGCAGGCCTGGAATTATTGGGGCCAAGCTATGCGTGGAAAACCGAGGTTTATGCGGGCGGGGAAATCCGCAATGGTGTGCTGAAGGGCGATTTGATTTTGAAAGGCGGCGGCGATCCCAAGTTGACGGTAGAGCGTTTTTGGCTGCTGCTAAAACAGTTGCGCGAGCGCGGCCTGCAATCCATTCGGGGTGACCTGGTATTGGATCGAACCTTGTTCGAAGATATCGCGTTTGACCCGGCAAAATTTGATGGCGAACCGTTGCGTGCTTATAACGTGTCGCCAGACCCGCTACTGCTCAATTTCAAAACCGTGCGTTTTTCGTTTGCGCAGTCCGTGGACGGTAAATCAGTCTCAATTTCGCCGGACATAAAACCCACGCAGATTGAGGTAGTAAACCGGGTGAAATTGATCGACGCACCGTGTGGCGATTGGCGCGAGCGTGTCACGCTCGATGTGCAGACGGTAACCCTGACGCAACTCAAAATCTCATTTGTCGGAAACTACCCGCGCAGTTGTGGCGAAAAAACATGGAACGTATCGCTGCTCGATCACGCGCGGTTTGTGGGCGGCGTATTTGCGAGCTTGTGGAAGGACGTGGGAGGCGATTGGAAAGGCGCGGTCAAGCTGACCGGCACGCCGCTGGATGCAAAGCTGATCGCCACCGCCGAGTCGCCGCCGCTGGCCGAGGTGATTCGCGACATTAATAAATTTTCAAATAATACGATGGCGCGGCAACTGTTCCTGAGCCTCGCGGCGGAAAAATCAACTCCGCCCGCCACGGCCAGGGCAGCAGGCAACATCATAAAAGATTGGCTGCATAAAAAAAATATCGCCGCTCTGGAGCTGGTGCTTGAAAACGGCTCCGGCTTGTCACGAACGGAGCGTGCCAGTGCGGCGACCTTAGGTGACATGCTTGACGCCGCGTGGCGTTCAAATGTGATGCCCGAATTTATATCATCACTGCCGTTGCTGGGCGTGGATGGCACCTTGCGAAAGCGTGCTCGTGGCGAATCAGTGGCCGGTCAGGCGCATATTAAAAGCGGCACGTTGAGCGATGTGCGGGCGATGGCAGGTTATGTATTGGATAGCACCGGTAAACACTGGGTGGTCGTCATGATCGTGAATCATGCCAACGCACCGCTTACGCAAGACGCCCAGGATGCATTGCTGGCCTGGGTGTACGCGCGATAGTGTTTAACTACGTCCCTAATGAAGCTCTGGGCGGCGCGGTTTCGTTAATCTCGAGCAAACTATTGAAGATTCTATCGGCAAGTTCTCGCGGCATGGAGTGTGCGCTGGGACGGGCAAAAAAGTAGCCTTGCAAATAATCGGCACCCACGTCGACCGCGAGCCTCGCCTCTGCACTTTCCTCTATACCTTCAATCGCGACTTTGGCACCGCATTCTTTGATCAACTGCACCATATTGGCTAGCACCACGCGCGCATGTTCGTCACGCGCGGCGGCGCGGATAAACGAGCCATCCAGCTTGACAATATCGGGCCGCAAACGCCACATGCGATCAAAGTTTGAATAGCCCACGCCGAAGTCATCAATCGCAATCTTGCAACCCAGCTTGCGATAAAAGCGCGCCGCATCTGCCAGCTGAGCTTCGTCTGCTACGCCGGTTTCTAGAATTTCGATCACGACGTCATCTGCGGCCACATTGTAAAAATCGATCATGCGTGCGAAAACGTCTGGATAATGCGGATCCTCAACGGCCGCCTCTGGGTAGGCATTCAAAAACAGCAGGCCGCGCTGGCTACCCATATTGGAAAAATTGCGTAGATGAAGCGCACGACTCAGCCAATCCAGAAATAATTCCTCGTCATGGCTGGCAGACAGCGCAAATACCGTGTCAGCGCGAAATTCATGCCCGCAAAGATTGGTGCCGACCACCAGCGCTTCATAGCCGATCGCGCGCTTGTCATGCAGGCTAAAGATCGGTTGAAATTGCGAACTGAGCGTCAAGGTATTAAATGGAACACTTGCCCAGCCGAAGCCTTTGGGCAGATTGGAAAAAATTCGCGTCGCGCCATTACTCAACGCCATTCGGGCATTGATCGAATCGGCGGTGGTGGCATGAGCAACGTGCGTTGCGAGCTTACGGACTAAGGCTTGCATCTTGAATCCCTGCGTTGGTGTGTGAACGAGGCGGATTCTTGACGATGCCGGTTACCTGTCAATTACGGGCACCGCTGTTTGGGCTACTGCTGTAATTTATATTCGGCGTTTGTGCTGTGTTTGGAAAAAACAAATTTCATGTAAAAACATGAGCGCAAGATAAAGCCACGCTGGCCAAATATTTGCGTGAGTATAAGTGCTCACTTCAAATCAAGATTGTGAAATATTTCACAAATGACAACGTTTGTATCCTGCCGACAAGATTCAAGTGAATATGTAGTTAAACGACATTTTGTGTCTCGTCACGAACCTGGTGGTGGGGTCTCGATATCAATAACGATGCGCTGGGATGGTCAGTCGTTGTGCGTGCTAGGTGCAGTGGGCGTGGCGGGCGTGGTGTGATGTGCGGCGCTGAGCGCAGCGTTACGTTTTGTCGGCGAGAGTGCACCCGCAAGTGCGAGCGCCACCAGTCGTTTGTCATACGGTTTTTTGAGCACTTGCAGCACCCCGGCGTTGCGCGCGCGCAATTCAAAGCCGGGGCCGCCATATCCCGTAATAATCACCACCGGAATATGCGGTGCAATCGCATGAATGCGGGCGGCGAGCTGAGTACCGGAAAGATTAGGCATCACCTCGTCACTCAACACGGCGTCAAATCGGTCCGGTTGTCGCTCGAACGCCGCGAACGCTTCTTCGCTGGTGGCATAAGTGGCACTTTGATAACCGAGGCTGGCCAGCATTTCACCGGCCAGGATCCGCAGCGGGGCCTCGTCGTCGACTAGCAATATACATTCGTCGTTGCCACGCGGAAGCTCCGCCAGCACGGGCAAATGCTGTTCGTAGTCGCCCACTGCCGGCAGATAAACGCTGAACGTACAGCCACGACCGACTTCGGTTTCCAGATCAATTCCGCCGCCATGTGCGTTAGCGATTGACATCGCCAACGATAAGCCCAGCCCGGTGCCTTTGCCCGTGGGCTTGGTGGTAAAAAACGGTTCAAACATTCGTTCACGCGTGGCCGCATCCACGCCGGTGCCATGATCTCGCACCACCACGACCACGTAACGTGCGGGCGGAAGCTGGCCTTGCAGAACAATCTTTGGCTCGGATCGATTGCGCAAATCGCGTATTTCAACTTCAATTTCCAGCGTGCCTTCCGGCGGCATCGCCTGGAGGCCATTGGTGGCCAGATTCACAATAAGCTGGTGTAGTTCGGTTGCGTTGCCGTGCACCAGCGCACCATAGCGCGCGACGCGTTGTGTGAATTCCACTGGGTGCGGATTTGAGCCGCGCACCAAAATCACAATCTCGTCCGTCAAATCGGCAATATCGACCACCTGTTTTTCGTTGGTCGACTTGCGGCTGAATGTCAAAATCTGGGAAACAAGTACTCGCCCGCGTTCGCCCGCTTTCAGCATGGCATCGATGTTCTTGGCAATGGGGCTGCCGGTCTCCACTTTCGAGCGCGCCATTTCGCCGTAGCCCAAAATTGACGCCAGAATATTATTGAAATCATGGGCAATGCCGCCCGCCAGCTGGCCAATAGCTTCCATTTTTTGCGCCTGATGCAGCGCCGCCTGAAGTTTTAATTTTTCCGCTTCCGCCTCTTTCTTTTCACCAATATTTTTGATGAAGCCAATAATGCGTCGCTCGGTTGAAACCCCGTCAACCAGATGGGTATCGTGGGCAAACGCGTTGACCCCGACGGTAACGTAGCGCTCAACGCCTGTCCTGTCGATTTCACGTAAAACCCGGTATTCGAGTACCGCCATCTGTAGCTCGCCCGACATCAGCTTAGCGCGAGTGCCCGCGACTTGCTCGCGATCCTGTGGATGAATGCGCCTCACCCAGCTCGATACGGTCTGAATCTCGATCGGCGATAAGCCCAGTACCCCTATCGTATCGCCCGCCCAGATGATCCGGCGGGTGCGCTGGTCGATTTCAAAAATAAGATTGTCGCTGGCGCGAAGCGCCGCGTTATAGCGCCGCTCAAGATCAATCTTCTCCCGCAAGGCGTGGGTACGGTCGCGCAGCGTGGCATCCGTGATGTAAATGGCTGCCATGAAAATGAACAAAAATTCCTGCAAACGCAAAACAGCGGTCGTGACGGGCATCAATCCATTGATGAATGGGCCTTGCTCGCGGCAGGTGTAGTAGACCGCCATCAAAACGTAAATCAGCAGCGATAGTGTGGTGCCTCGTGAGCTGAATCGGGCGATCGCCCAAACAATGAATGGGAGCGCAAAATAGAAATAAGGTGGAGTGGCGCCATAGCCATCAGGCCAGCGCGCATAGGCCCACCAGGTTGAGCCCACCAGCCCAACCAGCAGCAAGCCAATTTCGGGCGCCCGCCGCCGCAGAAAATCAAGATCGCGGGCCCGCCAGCGTACCGACCATGTGGCGATGGCGGGCGCGACCAGCATGATGCCAAGCCCGTCGGAGACAAATAGGGTCCAGAAGGTTGACCCGAGGCTGACGTGTTGTTCAATTGACGCTTGTAACGCCTGCAGGCCAGCCGACATTGCATTCACACCCAGCACGGCAACCAGTAAAAACAACGCGAACCGAATGACCACCAGCGGAGAGGCCAGCGTGTATACGCGATGCAATAAAAACCCGGCCAGGAATGCTTGCAGCGTATTGATCGATGCGCCGATAAATACGGATGTCCACCCTAACGGCGCATCGTGCAAAATTCCTATGTTTGCGCCAAAAACGCCGGCCAGCACTGCGATGTGCACCAGCCAGCGGCGCGATCTTCGCAACGCCGCCACATACACACCCAGCGCAAAGCCATCTGCCAGCCAAACCGATTCGGTGCCCACCGATGTTCGGAGTAGCCACCCAGAGACGAGGCTTAGCGCCCAATAACCTGACAGCGCAATCAAACCCCAGACCAGCGGCTCCAGCCATGAAATTTGCGGGCGATGATTGTTAGCGCCGGGGGCAGCGTCCAGCGTGTTGGCGTCAGCGCTATGGGCGAAGCTGACCGGCGTAGACGCAGATAACTGTGGGTGCGGGGTGCTCATGTTGTGAAGCGATCCTCCCAAGGCGACACATGTATTTAAAATAAAGGCAGTAATGACGGGAGAATCGAGGGATACCCACGTTCAACGTTTACAATTACATTTACAATAAATGTTGAATTTCTTTAATATGGTACATCGTCGGCGGTTCACCCAAGAAATAATAGCGCTCTCATGCGGTGCCGCCGTCAGGATTAGGGATGGTCAATAATGCAGCATATCGTAGCAGTGGACGATGACGAATCAGTGCGTAGTCTGATCAATGATTATTTGACAGAGCAGGGCTTCTCGGTAGCCGCCGTTCAAAATGGCGCAGAAATGCACGCGGCACTGAACACCAGCAAAGTGGATTTGGTTCTGTTGGACGTAAAACTGCCGGATGAGGATGGGTTCTCGCTGGCGCGCGAAATTCGCGCCAAGTCGAACATTCCCATCATTATGCTGACCGGTCAGAATCACGAGGTTGATCGTGTACTTGGTCTCGAGCTGGGAGCAGATGATTATCTGACAAAGCCCTTCAGCCCACGCGAATTACTCGCCCGCATCAAAGCGGTGCTGCGTCGCTACGAAACGGGCGGGGCCAAGGTCGCTGCTGAAAAAGCTCAGGAATTAATGGAAAGGCGTGCGGGTGATCCGCCATCGCGACGAGATGAATTTCGTACCTATAGATTTTCGGGATGGGAGCTATCCACCGGTACTCGTCGCCTGCTATCGCCAGCTGGCGTGAGAGTGGATCTCACCAATGGCGAATTCGCGATGCTAGTCACGTTTTTAAAGTCTCCTCAGCGGGTGCTGTCGCGCGATCAATTGCTCGAGTCCAGTCGCCTGCATGACGATATTTTTGACCGTTCAATTGATGTGCAAATTTTGCGACTGCGCCGAAAAATCGAGAGCGATCCGAATGAGCCAAAACTCATCAAAACTGAACGCGGCGCAGGCTATATCTTCAATTCAGAAGTAACCGCGTAGCCCATTATTTTCACCTTTTAGGTCTGTGCATGCGCACGCTAGTTTTTTACGGCCGGTTAGCGCTCAAGATCACGCCGCAGAGATCTAGCGCCAGCCTGAGCCATGTTCCTCATCGAACTGAATCCGATCCTCCTGAAGCTGCTTCTCAAGCTCGGCCCGCCCGGCCTTAGCGCCAGAACTTAAGCGCTCATCGTCATCAAAATCTGGCATCAAGGCAAATATGGATTTGATATTGTGGCGGCGAAAAATGTCGGCAATTTCACGCGCGCGGAATCGGTCCGTGCCCAATGCCTCCAGCGCATGACGCCCTGCTTTTAAGGCTGATTCGAATGTCTCGCGCTCAATCACCGTCACCCCGCGTTTATACAGCTCGATATAGTGGGAAACATTGCGCGCTCGAGCGATGATCGTGACATTCGGAAAATGTTCGCGCACCCGGTCCGTGAGCGCGATCGAGTCTTCCATATTGTCGATGGCGTTTATCAGCAGCTTCGCATTTTTGGCGCCCGCGGCTTCCAGCAAATCGAGCCGTGAAGCATCGCCGTAGAAAATCTTATAGCCAAATTTGGCCAGCATCTCAATCTGATCAGGATCGTGGTCGAGCACCACCGGGCGGACGCCGTTAGCAAGCAGCAAGCGGCCGATAATTTGCCCGAACCGCCCAAAGCCGGCGATGATCACGTCGCCGGTTTCGTCGATCACGTCAGCTTCGCGTTTATCCTCGGCCTGGTTTGCAATCACCTTGTCGTGCAGCATTAGCAAAAGCGGAGTTGCGGCCATCGATAAAGCGACCGCCATCACCAGTAAGCCCTCCCACTCAGCGGGTAATACACCTGCTACGCGCGCCGCGCCGAACACCACGAACGCGAACTCGCCCCCTTGAGATAGCAACACTGCAAACAACCAGCGCTGCTTGCTGGTAATGCCAATGACACGCGCCACGACCCACAGCGCAATGAGCTTGACCGCGAGAAAACTCAACATCAAGGCGGCCAAGGTCAACGGCGCAGATTTAAGCAAACCGAAATCCATTGCCATCCCGACCGATATAAAAAACAGGCCCATGAGCAGACCTTTGAACGGCTCAATATCGCTTTCCAGCGCGTGCCGATATTCTGAGCTCGCCAGCAGCACGCCCGCCAGAAAAGCGCCCAGCGCCATGGACAAGCCCGCCGACAACATCAACTGTGAAATAGCGATTACCAATAGCAACGCAAATGCCGTAAACACTTCACGCAAATCAGCTGACGCCACTATCCGCAGCGCGGGCCGTGTCAGGTAGCGGCCAATCACCACGACCCCCACGATCGCGCCCACGGCTTTCAGGGCGTCTTGCCAAAACGGGTGTGGTGACGCCGCCGCGCCCACGGCGAGAAGTGGAATCACCGCGAGCAGCGGAATTGCCGCGATATCCTGAAACAACAAAATGGCGAAGCTGGCACGACCGGTGGGTGTCGGCAAGAAGTTTCGCTCGGTCATGGTCGCAATGACAATCGCGGTTGACGACAAAGCCAACGCCAAGCCCGCCACCAGCGCAGCCTGCCACGGCAAACCAAACGCCATGCCGCCCGCCGCCAGTGCGCCGCCACATAAGCCCAGTTGCAAAGCGCCGCCGCCAAATACTTCGCGTTTCATTGACCACAAGCGCTTTGGCTCTAACTCGAGGCCGATCACGAACAACATTAGTACCACGCCGAATTCACTGAAGTGCATGATGGAATCGACATCCCACACCAGGTGAAACCCCCATGGGCCGATGACGATGCCCGCGATGAGATAGCCGAGCACGGAGCCCAGGCCAAGTTTTTTGGCCAGCGGCACCATCAGCACCGCCGCCGCTAAATAAATTAGCGCGTCGCGCATCATGAGAGGGCCGCTTTGCTGACGTGAGTTGCCGACCAATCCTGCAGGCGCTGCTTGAATTCTGCGGTTTTCAGTGTCAACTCATCATCGCTGACTGAATGCGCGCCGTGCAAAACAAAGGGTGGCTGCCAAAACATACCGCAAAAGCGTGCGGTCATTTCAATGGGCATTGATAAGCTGTCAAATGAATGTCCATGAACGCCCGCCGCGCTGTATGCCTCAATATCGCCGCCGGTCGAGGGTGCCCATAAACAGTGTTTTCCATGCAGGGCACGGCCCGCGGTAGCGGTTTCATCGGCTTGCCCATTTGCGCCATTCGCACGTGCCGAGCCGTAGGCCCATCCCAATGCAAGCACTTTGTCAATATAGTGTTTCATCAGTCCTGGCATGCTGTACCAGTAAAGCGGATGCAGCCATACGGTGAGATCGGCTTGAGAAAGCGCGGATTGCTCGACCGCGATATCGATATCAAAATCAGGATAACGCTCGTATAGCGAGTGCACCGTGACGTCCGGCAAGGTCATGGCCGCGCGCAGCAAAGCATGCGTCGCGCGAGAGCGGCTGGGGTAGGGATGAGCATGAACAATGAGGATCATATCGGGTCTGGTCAGTTTGAATTTTTAAGTCCGCCGCACGGCATTGCATGAGATTTTATGTTGCGCGATTTCGGCAATCTATTCCCGACTCTACATCGTATTGGCGACTTGTTGGCAGCCATGACTGGCACTGTCGGTAAGGTGTTTAGAGCATCATGCTCAAAACGGCGCGGCCACAGTGAGATTTAGTCTATGAATACAGTGATACAAGTGGATAATCTGCGCACCCATTTGTTTACTAAAGCGGGTGTGGTTAAAGCCGTCGACAACGTATCTTTTTCGGTGGCGCGCGGAAAAATCCTCGGCCTGGTGAGCAAATCGGGTTCAAGAAAATCGATGACCGACTATTCGATCATGAGCTTGATTGATGCGCCAGGAAGAATTGTAGGCGGCAAAATATTGCTTAATAGCGACAATGTCATTGGGCTCAAACCCCAGCAATGGCGCGGCTTGCGAGGCAATCGAATCGCGAGTATTTTTCAGGATCCGATGATGACCTTGAATGTGTTGCGTATTGATACGCAAATGATCGAGGCTATTCAGGCGCATGAAAAAATCAACAAGGTCAATGCACGTGAACGCTGCCGTGCCGCACTCGCCCGTGTCGGCATGCCGTCGCCTGATGAACGACTCAACGCCTATCCACACCAGTTTTCGGTTGGTATACGCCAGCGTGTGGCGATAGCAACCGCGATCCTCAACAAGCCTGATCTCATCATTGCTGACGAAACCCCCACTGCGCTGGATGTGACGATTCAGGGCCAGATTTTATTTGAGATGCAAAAATTCTTTCACGAGTCGGGCACTGCCCTTATTCCATCCGGTTGCGGGGCTGTCGGCATGAGTGAAGTTGACTATATTCTCGAGCTCAAAAACATTTCAAAGCGTTTTATTAAAAAGCTGGATTTAGCCGGCAAGATTCCGAGCGCAATCGGCGTTGGCGCGCGCGAAGAAACCGTTCATGCGGTAGATGGCGTAAGTCTCAATGTCAAACGCGGCGAAGTGGTCGGGCTGGTCGGCGAATCGGGCTGTGGAAAATCGACGCTGGGGCGGGTAGTGGTCGGTATTCACCCGCAGACGAAGGTGAGCGCTGGGGAGTGGGCGTGATGTGGCCGCCATGTCGGCGCTTGACAAGCGAGCGATGCAGCTGCAGGTACAAATGATTTTTCAGGGCCCTTATGCCTCGCTGAATCCCCGCTATCGGGTTGAGGACATTATTGGTGAGGCACCGGTCGTTCACGGCTTGGTGGCGGGTAAAGAAAAATCGGCCTATGCGGCTAGCCTGATGCAAAAAGTGGGCTTGGATCCAGCGCTCTCAAAACGTTTCGCCCATCAGTTTTCCGGCGGGCAGCGGGCGCAAATGGGTATTGCGCGGGCGCTCGCGGTCAAGCCCGAATTTTTGGTGTGCGATTGAGGCGGTGGCGGCACTTGATGTTTCTGTTCGGGCACAGGTGCTGAATCTTTTTATTGAATTGCGCAAAGAGCTTAATCTCACCTATCTTTGTATCAGCCATGATCTTGGCGTGCTGAAACACTTGAGTGACTAGTCGTGATTGTTATTTAGCTCGTGTGGTCGAGATCGCTGCGACACAAGCGCTGTTCGCTGATTCCAACCATCGCTACACGCTGGCATTATTGGCGGAAGTGCCGCGATTGGATGTTCGCAAAAAAGATTACGTTGCCATCACCGGTGAGATACCATCCCCGCTGAATCCGCCGAGTGGTTGCCATTTTCACCCGCGTTGCTCACATGCGATGCCATGTTGTAAAGATGAACAACCGCAATTGCGAGAAATATCGCCATTGCGATTTTCAGCTTGTCATTTGAATGATCTAAAATGTCGTATTGATTTAAACCATCTTGAGCAATTAACGCGTCCCCACAAAGCGATTCATCATGTCCCCAACGCCATTTAATTCTGTCATTGTTTCGCCCTCGGTCACGGAGCACGATCTTGATGTTCCGGTAGTGTTTGATTCGCCTCATAGCGGCGTTTTCTACCCAGATGATTTCGGCCATGTGGTGCCGCGATCAATATTACGCATGGCTGAGGATACCCATGTTGAGAAGCTCTATGCTGAAGCGCCTGTGCATGGTGCGACTTTAATCGCGGCTGGCTTCCCTCGCAGCTATATCGACTGCAATCGCTCGTTGCTGGATATCGACCAAGCCGTGCTGGGTGGCAAATGGCCCGGACCCATCAACGTCAGTAAAAAGACCGAAAAAGGGATTGGTTTGGTATGGCGAAAACTCGACACGGGCGAAGATATCTACGATCGTCGGCTTAGCGTGTTAGAAGTACAAAACCGCATCGCGACTTGCTATGCGCCGTACCACAAGACAGTTCGCGATGCGATCAATCATGCGCATAAACATTATGGCGCGGTATGGCATATCAATTGCCATTCCATGCCCGCGGTATCTGGTCTTGTTGCCGAGGAAGGCCCAGGCAAGCCACGCGCGGATTTTGTATTGGGGGATCGCGACGGCACCACCTGCGCGCCCGAATTTACGTCATTTGTGGCCTTGACGTTAAGCGGCTTTGGCTATCACGTGAAGGTCAACGATCCTTATAAAGGCGTAGAGCTGGTGCGCGCCTATTCAGATCCTGCGGCGAACAAACACTCGTTGCAAATTGAAGTGAATCGCAAGCTTTATATGGATGAGGCTACCCGTGAGCCAAACCCCAATTTTGCAGGCTTGCAAAAAAACATCACGCGCTTGATTGCGGCGATTACGAAATACGCGAAGGCTAATATGCCAACGCAGCAAGGCCATCATGATTGTGGACATGATCATCGTCACGATCACGCCAGCCATGACCACGACGATCACACCAGTCCACGCGGCGATCAGCATGACCACAAACATTAATTTCGTTCCCAGAGTCGAGTTAAGCGCACCAGATATTTCCGGCTATCAGCATGGTAACTCGGGTATCGAATACGTTACTACCTTTGATTCTGGCGAACCGGGGCCGCACGTAATGATCAATGCCGCCACCCATGGCAATGAGATTTGCGGCGCCATCACGGTAGATCGTTTGTTCAAAATGAACCTGCGACCAACCCGAGGCAAGCTGTCGTTGTCGTTTGCTAACGTGGCGGCGTATTTGCGCTTTGACCCCGCTGCCCCGCATACCTCGCGTTTCGTTGATGAGGACTTTAATCGCGTTTGGAATCCTGCCACCCTGGACGGTCCGCGAAATTCCGTTGAGCTCGCCCGCGCCCGCGCCATGCGCCCCGCAATCGATAGTGTAGACATGCTGTTTGATATTCATTCCATGCACGACCCGCACGACCCGGTAATGATTTCGGGCCCGCTGGAAAAGGGGATTGAACTGTCCAGACAAGTGGGGCTGCCACTGCATATCGTCTCGGACCGCGGGCATGCCAACGGCACACGAATTCGTGATTACGGTGGGTTTGGTGACCCGGCATCGCCTAAAAATGCGCTGTTAGTGGAGTGTGGGCAGCATTGGGAGCACGCCGCATCAGATGTGGCATGGCAGACGACATGGCGGTTTTTGCGTGTATGTGATGTGGTGGATCGCGAACTAGCAGAATCGCAAATTGACAATACCAGTTTGCGTAAGCCGCAAGTGGTGCGCGTCACCGACGCGGTGGTAGCCAACCATGCTGACTTCGTATTTACGGACGGTTTGCATGGCTTGTCGGTCATCCCAAAGCAAGGGGATTTAATTGGCCATGACGGTGGCGCGCCGGTGCTGACCCCTTATGACAATTGTGTACTGATCATGCCGACGATGGTGCATGTAAAACCGGGGCTGACCGTCGTGCGGTTGGGCCGGATTGACGCCTAGTTGACGTTGCGCTCTGACTTGAACACGCCGTTGATTCGCCGATTAGGCGTAGGTTGTCCAGCTGATGTGATGCAATATTCGCAGTTGCGAAATCAGGCATTAAACGAGTTACCCGACGCGTTCACCACCAGCTATGCAGAAGGTGTGGCGACGGCTCCGGAAAAGTTGGCGAGGCGATTTGGTGGGAATGACTCGGATGATTTTGTATTGGGCGCGTTTTCTGCAATGGACGAGCTTTTGGGTTACGCAGGTTTCGAGCGAGAGACTCGAATCAAACAACGCCATAAGGGCAAAGTGATAGGAATGTATGTCGTACCAATTGCTCGTGGTGCTGGGCTGGGCAGAAAAATATTTGCCGCGCTGCTTGCCGACGTAAAGCAGCTAAGTGGTATCGAGCAAATTATCTTGAGCGTGAATCATTCCAACCAAGGCGCGCGCTCTTTACCTCAGCTCGGGTTTTGTCAGTTTTAGTATTGAGCGCAACGCAATCAAACCAGGGCAGAATTACTACGACAAAGAACTCATGGCACTCAACCTGACCCAAGCAACTTAGCCGCCTCACTTTTCATGAGCAAACTGCTTCGCTACTGCGCTCTGGCGTTGGCGCTTGTCGTCATGCTGTTTATCGCTTACCAAACATACGTCGCGATCAAACTATGGTGGTGGATTGATCATGCCCCCACCAGTACGGCGTTCATGCGGGCGCGGCTTGACGCGATGCAGGGAGCGGATGCGGCGGCCAAGCTTCAGTATGCATGGGTGCCCTATGACAAAATTTCCAGCAATTTGAAACGCGCGATTATTGTCGCAGAGGATTCAAAATTTGCCGATCATGAGGGCTTTGACTGGGAAGGGATTCAGAAAGCGCTGGAAAAAAATCAGAAAAAAGGCAAGGTCGTGGCGGGTGGCTCGACAATTTCGCAGCAGCTGGCTAAAAACCTTTTTCTGTCGGGCGAGCGCTCGGCAATTCGCAAAGGAGAGGAGGCGCTCATTACCGTCATGATGGAATCGATCCTCGATAAAGAGCGAATTTTTGAAATTTATCTCAACGTGATCGAGTGGGGAGATGGTATTTTTGGCGCAGAAGCGGCGGCTCGCCATTACTACGGCGTGTCAGCCTCCCGCCTTACGCGTGAACAGTCTGCAAAATTAGCCGCGATGGTGCCGCGCCCCCGGTTTTACGATGGGAATCGTAATGCACCGTGGTTATTACGAAAAACAGAAATAATTTTACAGCGCATGCCGCAGGCAGATTTGCCTTAGACTTTGGCATGTTCACATCTAAATAAAATTTTTATGTCATCGATTTTTTTCGGCCCCGCGGCGCTAATCGCGTATTGGCCCTACGCAGGCGTCACGATTGCGGTATTTTTATTTGCAACGCAAATGCTTCTCACCGCTAAGGCAGGTAAGGCGTTTGATAAAACGTTTTTTCGTGAAGCCGCCGTATTTGCAGGATTTTTATGGCTGATATTTGGTTTTTATGAATTGCAAATGTCGGCAGCAATGGATCGTGCTAGCGCGTCAGAAGGCTCGAAGCATTTTCTTCGCATCGATCTAGTTATTTTGGTTCCAATTCTCTACCTGATGAGCGCTGCAGCGATTTATTCCATCGTCAGGCAGCTGCGCAACAAAAAATAAATTTTAGCGCAACGGACGATCTCGGCGTGGTGGGCGCGCGTCTCGTGGGCGTCCGGATGAACGGCGCTGACCATGTTCGCAAGCAGATAGGGGTGGCAGCGATTGAGGCAGCAGCGAGTGATTGATGTGCTTCTTATTCATATTAAAATCTCCGAAGACAACCCGATCCGTCGGGCAAAGAAAAAATGCTCCCGTACGGATCGGAATCGGTATTACAGCTAACGCTTTACAGCTTAGCCCATCGGTTTGATGAGCGGCGTGATTACCGGAGCAATCATTGGCGCTGGTTTGGCGACTGCCGCCTTTTTCTTCGGCGCGGCCTTCTTTGCAGCAGGCTTTGCCATTACTTTGGCAGCAGGCTTTTTGGGTGCAGCTTTTTTGGCAGCAGGTTTCTTGGCTACCGCTTTTTTGGCAGCGGGCTTTTTAGCAGCGGGTTTTTTCGCTACTGCTTTTTTGGCAGCGGGCTTTTTAGCCACTGCTTTTTTGGCGGCAGGTTTCTTCGCTACTGCTTTTTTAGCAGCGGGCTTCTTTGCCACTGCTTTTTTAGCGGCAGGTTTTGCTGCTGGTTTTTTAACAGCGGGCTTCTTTGCTGCTGGCTTCTTAGCGACTGCTTTTGCTGCTGGTTTCTTTGCTACCGGCTTTTTTGCAGCTGGTTTCGCTGCCGGTTTCTTGGCTGTTGCCATGATCAACTCCTTTCGATGGTTGGACCGAATCGCTTGATATCGCGTACGGCGCGGTTATGCCGTACTACCAAAAAATCAGTTCGGACGAACGACTGAGCGAGATGGCGAATGCCTGAGAATACAGATGGCAAAACAACCTCACTCCGCTCGCGGTTGTTTCACACGCATCTGAAAAGAACACCAAATGTTTATGAGACATCGCGAGCACTTGGTGTTACGGATTCTATACAGAAATATTTTCGCGCACCACTTTTGAATGATGTCAAGAGTGGTTATTTGTTTACAGCCTTTACAAATTGGTAGCGAATCGATACTAATTATATTAGGCCTCAAGTTTTTGCAGAGAATTTGGATCGGAGGAATTCAGATTTTGCTCAAAAAAACCGGCGCGCGGTTCAATTGTTTTAGTGGCTCTATTCAGCACAGGTTTACCAAATATTCGCCGCGAAACAGCTCATCAATCGTCTCGCGCGCCCGAACCAGTTGTGCGTTTGCGCCATCCACCATGACCTCGGCAGCGCGTGGGCGCGTGTTGTAGTTGGATGACATTACAAAGCCATATGCGCCCGCAGACAGAATTGCCACGAGGTCGCCCTCGCGCGCAGCCAACGTGCGATCACGGCCTAGTACATCAGCACTTTCGCAGACCGGTCCCACAACGTCGTAAATGCGCGACACCGCATCTTTGCTGGCGGCGGCCATCACGATTTCGTGATGCGCCTGATAGAGAGATGGTCGAATTAGATCGTTCATGGCGGCGTCCACGACCAGGAAATTTTTACTGTCAGTGGGTTTTACATACTCGACCTTGGTGAGCAGCACGCCAGCGTTCCCGGTGAGGAGGCGGCCCGGCTCAAGCAGCAGTTCCACATCTCGGGTTTTGCCGCCGCTACTCAGGGCCTGTTCAAGCGCGGCCACATAATTTTCAATATTAATATTGGGCTCATCGGCATAGGTGATACCGATCCCGCCACCAGGGCAGATGTGTTGAATAGGGATACCGATTGACTCAAGCTTATCGGCCAGATTGACGAGCCGTCCCATCGCTTCCAGAAGCGGCGATGCGTCTGAAAGTTGCGAGCCGATGTGGCAATCCACACCTGCAATTTCGATATTGGGCAGTGACGACGCAAGCTGATACGTGCCGATTGCGCGATCAAATGCCACCCCAAATTTATTATTCTTTAGCCCTGTCGATATGTATGGATGGGTTTTGGCGTCAACATCCGGGTTAACCCGCAAACTTATCCGGGCGATTTTGTTTATGGCGACGGCTATCTCGCTAATACGCCTGAGTTCAGACTCTGACTCAACATTAAAACCTTTGATCCCCGTTAAAAGTGCAAACGAAATCTCGTCGCGAGTTTTGCCCAAGCCCGAAAAAACCACCTTTTCCGGTGCGCCGCCTGCCGCCAATACACGCCGTAACTCGCCGCCCGAAACGATATCGAAGCCAGCGCCCAGCTTGGCAAACACACTCAAAACCGCGAGATTAGAATTTGCTTTTACAGCGTAGCAAATGAGGTGCGGCTTGCCGTTACGGGTTTTTTTAAGGGCATTGTCGAGTTGTTGATACGCCGTTGTAAGTGCTGCCCGAGAGTAGACAAACGTTGGCGTACCGAAGCTGCCCGCTATTTCCGATAGCGCAACATCTTCCATGTGCAAGTCGCCAGCCAGAACTCGATGAACGCCAAACATATTAAGTGCAGCGCTCATTTTTTGGTGCTTTCTTGCGGTGTCGGCCTGGTTGCGCTGGTGGGCTCGGCAGGAGTGCTGCGCTCCGGCAGCTTCAGTGGCCCACGCTGACCGCAGGCGCTTAATGCGGTGGTGGCGGAGATTAGCAAAACGATTAGAATTACCGGGATGGTTTTAGGGTGACTGATTTTGCGCATAGAAAATTCAAGGGTGGGAAAATGAAACCGATGTTATCACGCACATGAGCGCTCCTTTAATGATGGTGGAGAGCGAATTTCACAAACGGGTCGATGACATTCTGGCGCGTGTCGAGTCGGCAATGGATCACGCCAAGACGGATATTGACGCGGAACTCAACGGCGGCATTCTTACATTGACGTTTGAAAATAACAGTAAGGTTATCGTGAATCGCCAGACGCCGAATCGCGAGATTTGGGTGGCGGCAAAGTCAGGCGGCTTTCATTTTCGCTATGACGCAGCAGCCGTCAGCGACCATCTTTCGTCAGCTTCTGGCCAGCCCTGGTGCAACACGCGAACGGGTGAGCCGTTAACGGACCTGCTTGCTCGCGTCATCAGCGAGCAAGCCGGGGAAGTGATCAAGTTCACACTATAGATTGTCAAGCCGCTCGCAAAAGTCTTGAAAAGACGGTAGCATTAATTTAGTATCGACTCAATACTAAAAAGGATTGACAAAAAATAGGGCTTGTATAGTAGCGAGTCGAAACCATTTCTTTCACGACGCCTTCCAAGGCAACGAATTGATGCTCCCTGGTTCAGACCTTAACCGTAGCGCTGACCTCTGTCTAAATCTGGCTACTTGCCAACCGATTGTGCCTTTATGAATCTCCGCATACCTCAATTGCTAATTACTTCGTATGGATAAAAGCCCGTTAGTCCTTCTGGAGCTTATCGAGCGGCTTGGCAATCTGATGCGGGCAGAAGCGCGGCGTGTCGGTAGCGACGAACAACTACAGCCTGTACATGTTGAGGCGTTAGTTTATCTTTCCAAAGCAAATCGATACTCCAATACGCCGCAGGCACTCGCTGAATATGTTGGCATCACCAAGGGTACGGCCTCACAGAGCCTGCTGCTGCTGGATCGACGTGGATTGATCGAGCGTTATGAAGATGATCTGGATCGGCGAGTGGTGCGGTTACGACTCTCGCAGGCAGGCGAGCAGTTTCTTTACGACAACCAGCCGCAACTGGCTTGGCAACACGCAACCCGGAATATCAGCCCCAACCGCATTCGTAACGCGGTTTCGGCGTTGCGCGAGACCTTATCCACTTTCCAAGCCGACAACGAAGGCAGCCCATTTGGGAGCTGCGCAAGTTGTCAGCATTTTGAACGTTTGTCGGCGCGCGCCTACCGCTGCGGCCTGATGGGCGATAGGCTCTCCGCGCCTGAGACTCGCAAAATCTGTTGGTTGTATGAGCTAAAAGGCTCGGCTGCTGGCGATGATGAGGAATAGTCATTAGCCCATCACCGAATATCCAATCGCTGCTGCCAACGGTTCAATCCATCGTGATCAACGCGCGGGCTCGGCAAGTGCATTTCGGCTTTCAGACAAACAGAAGTGTTTGTTGAAAGCGCATGGTTAGCGTTAGCCTTGTTTAAGCGAGGATATAAGGGGCGCAGTTTTAACTTTGACGCCACGCCACACAAAAAATGCTTCCGCCGCTTGCTCCACCAGCATACCCACTCCATCCGCTGTGCGTGCGCCGGATTGCGCGGCGAGCTGTAAAAACGCAGTCTGACCTTTGCCATACATCATCTCGTATGCAAGCGAGGCTTTACCGAAGCAGGTCGCGGGCACCAGCGGCACTTCATTGCCTGAAGGTTCAGTCATGCTGGCTGACGTCGCATTAATAATAATATCGAACGGTTGGTCGGCAAGTTCGTCCGTGCTAATTGCTAGTGCGTTTGAGCCAGGATATTTGCTGCTTAATGTGGCAGCTAGAGCCTGCGCCTTCACATAAGTGCGATTGGTAATAGTCAATGACGTCGGGCTTTCGTCGAGTAAAGCGCCCGCCACGCCATAGGCCGCGCCCCCTGCGCCGATTAATAATATGCGTGCGCCTTTGAGTGCCATGCCCAAGTTTTGAGTGATGTCACGGGTGAGGCCGATGCCGTCGGTGTTATCGCCTAAAACTTCTGCGCCGCTTTGCCCATCGCCCAGCTCATTAAACCGCAGCACATTGACCGCACCGCTGGCTTTTGCACGATCTGTCAGCTGAGTTGCATATTTAAACGCTTCAAATTTGAACGGTAGAGTGACATTTGCACCACGTGCCCCCTTACTGCGAAATTCGTCGAGTGCCGCCCGAAACTGATTGATCGGCACCAGCATGCGGTTATAAGAAATATCGTGACCCACTTCGCGTGCAAACGCAGCATGGATCAACGGCGACTTTGAATGAGCAATTGGGTTGCCAATGACGGCGTATTGGTCTGTCATATTTTTAGATAAGCCCCCAGAATTGCCGCGTGATGAAATACAGAATAAAGCCCGATGGTGGGTATATGTGCCGCAAAACTAACTTCGGATTTCAAATAGTGTTGTAGCTTGCCATATTTTTTCAGTGCAATCGTGGCGCCATTTATGGAGCAATTACGACCGCGCTATTTTGGTGCAATAGCTAATGTTGCGCACTAAATTGGCGCAATTAAAATTTACGTTTTAAAAAAAGTAATTTCGCCTCAACGGCTTAGCGCGTATGCGTCCATGGCATGTATTCTGCTAAATGTTGTAACCTCTTAATTCTATTGCTGTCGGTGTAAATATTAATCCGCGATCAAGCGTTGCATAATTGCGCCTCAAAATCACGTTAAAGATACAGCCGCACACCGACCCATCTGCTACCGTTTCCCTTTATTTAACACCACTCAATCGGAGAAAAAATGGCCATCGCAAAAGTAATGAAAATGGTGAAGGATAGCGAAGTCAAATTCGTTGACTTTCGCTTCACCGACACCAAAGGCAAGGAACAGCACGTTACGGTTCCCGTGAAAGCGTTTAACGAGGAAAAGTTTACCGAAGGCCACGCGTTCGACGGATCGTCTATCGCTGGCTGGAAAGGCATCGAAGCCTCCGATATGTTGCTTATGCCAGACGCCGATAGCGCGTTTATTGATCCATTTTTTGATGAATCCACGCTGGTACTTTCATGCGATGTGCATGAGCCATCGACTGGTAAAGGTTACGACCGTGATCCGCGCTCACTTGCCAAGCGTGCCGAGGCCTATTTGAAGGCATCCGGCATTGGTGATGTGGCTTATTTCGGCCCAGAGCCCGAATTTTTCATTTTTGATTCAGTCGAATTTAATGTCGATATGTCGGGCAGCTACTGCAAAGTCTTTTCCGAAGAAGCCGCATGGTCCAATGCGGAAAAATTTGAGGGCGGTAATTTGGGTCACCGTCCTCCAGTCAAGGGCGGTTATTTCCCCGTTCCCCCCGTTGACCAATTGCAGGATATTCGTTCGGCAATGTGTCTGGCGCTTGAGGACATGGGCGTAGAAGTTGAAGTCCATCATCACGAAGTCGCTAACGCAGGTCAATGTGAAATTGGCACAAAATTCGAAACACTCACCAAGCGCGCCGACTGGACGCAGATTCTGAAATATGCCGTGCATAACGTCGCGCACAGTTATGGCAAAACCGCGACTTTCATGCCCAAGCCAATTGTTGGCGATAACGGCTCAGGGATGCACGTTCACCAATCAATCTGGAAAGATGGCAAGAATTTATTTGCGGGCAATGGCTACGCCGGCCTTTCTGAATTCGCTCTGTACTACATTGGCGGCATTATCAAACACGCGCGCGCCTTGAACGCGATTACCAATCCAGGCACCAACTCGTACAAACGTCTGGTTCCCGGTTTCGAAGCGCCGGTAAAATTAGCCTATTCTGCGCGTAACCGTTCCGCTTCGATTCGGGTGCCGTTCGTGCAATCTGACAAAGCACGTCGCATCGAGGTACGCTTTCCGGATCCGACTGCTAACCCGTATTTGGCGTTTGCTGCAATGATGATGGCGGGTCTTGATGGCGTGCAAAACAAGATTCATCCAGGCGATCCTTCAGACAAAAATTTGTATGATTTGCCACCAGAAGAGGACGCAAAAATCCCAACCGTTTGCTCGTCACTTGATCAAGCGCTGGAGCATCTGGATAAAGATCGCGAATTCTTGACGCGCGGCGGCGTTTTCTCGAATGACATGATCGATGCGTACATCGAACTCAAAATGCAGGAGGTCACACGTTTCCGTATGACTACGCATCCTGTCGAATACGAAATGTACTATTCGTCCTAGTTTTTCGAGACCGCTTTACTCTAAAAAGGGCTGCACCCTTCCTGGTGCAGCCCTTTTTTGTATTTTAGATTCTTTTTTTAGCGTCCCTTTTAACGTGCTTAGACCAATAGCTGTTTTGAGAAACACGGTTAAAGACCCGGCTGATGCGCTTGAAAATACTGCTTATTTGTCATATTCCGCAAGAGTTCAGGTGTGTTCACCACCCGTAGTGGGCGTTGCGGTTGCCGCTACCACCCATTGCGTTGATAAACCCAATTGAACCGCATATGCTCACTATTCGGTAATGTGGACTTTGTGCTTTGTTAGTTGTGAGGCCTCCACCGCATCCAACACCCTCGTCCACCCGCTCAGGCTTGCCAAGGAGCAAACTGCATGCATCAAAAAATAAATTCAGCATCATTTTTGATTGCGATTACCAGAGCGACAGCGTGCGCCACGTTCGCATGCGCGAGCGCAATAGGTGCCACGGGTGCTACGGGTGGCGTGAACAATGTCCCGAATGTGCCAGCATCGAATGCTGCGGCTATTTACAAGATGGTAGATGCCAACGGGCGTGTAACCTATACCAATTCGCCTACCAAGGGTGCCAATAAGGTCGAGCTGGATCCCATTACCGTCATTCCAGCAACACCTGCTGGCGTGCTGGGTGATGGTCAACGCTACGGACAAAATACCGCCAAAGGCGCGATTCAAGATGCCGCTCAGAGCAGCCCCCTGAGCGCAGCGCAAAACGCATCCCAGGCAGCGGCTGCAACCCCGTTGGCGGCAGTGGCACAACCCGCGCCATCCCCGTTTCTCATTCCCGTTGGGGTCGCGCCAACCATCGCGCAGCCTGAAGAACCATCGCCCATGCCCGCCGTTGCTAAAATATTACCGGCATTACCGGCAGCCCCCGTCGCGCGTTCGGTAGCCCCCGCAAATGTCCTCTCAGCCGCAGTAGCACCGCCTGTTATTCGATCTAGCCTGCCACCCTCTCCCAAGCCGATGACAACCGCCGTCGTCACAGCCGTTCCGGCCATTACCGCGTCGACCTCGGCCACCAAACTGCCGGTCGTCAAGCTCTCACCCGTGACGGTTACGCCGACCAATGTCGAGGTTGCTGCGAACGTCGCCGCGCCAGCAAAGATGCCTTTAGTCGCGTTTGCGCCGACCGCACCCACCTTTGCCACTGCGCCTGCCACCACGCTCGTCACCGCGCTCGTCACCGCGCCCTCCATTGCCGCCACCATCCATAGATCATCCATAAACGCATTACCGGTTCCGCAGTTGCAATCTTCTGCATCTCCAACCCGCGCCAGATCCGCAGATCAGGCGGCCAAGATTGATCAGCATGAGCAGCTTTTGGCAACCGCAAAAGCGCAGTTAGTTGAAGAGCAGCGTGCGTCAGAATCGTTTCGCGCTCTCCGGGCACGCTTGCCGGTCGTCATTGATCAAACTAACCCCGCCAAAGCCGCGATTCAGAATGATATAAAAGTGCAGGTCGAGCAACACTTTGAGCGAATTCGTAATTTGCAGGATCAAATTTCGCGATATGAGCAAAATCTTGCCGCACTCCAGCCGCTGCCGTCCGGCCCGGCCTCGAATACCGCGCCGGCTAAGGCAATTAACACGGCCGCCAGCCAATAAACCCAAACTCCTTTCGATCGGTTTGTCTGATCGGAATTTGAACGCCGAAGGTGATGAACCTTCGGCGTTTTTTTATGTGCGGTAGCCGCATTCAAGCGCTTACAATTCGTATGCCGCTCAGTTAAATACAGGTGCGAACGCGTCGCCACCTCATGGCAAGGAACTTGCTTTTACAGCTTTGCCGCAAGCCATTAGTCGTATTCCCATTTACCCACCGGCTGAAAATTTCAAATTTTTGTGTTTCTTATGTCCGATGTTCATTACTCAAAATACGTTGGGCTGGAGCTACTATCCACCGCAGTGCTGGTGCTGGATCGGACTTTTAACCTCATACATACCAATCCGGCGGCTGAAAATCTTTTTCAATTCAGCCAGAAAAATGCACGCGGCCATCCGCTGGCAAAGCTATTGCCCGGCAACCTGCCCTTATTTTCCATTCTTGAGCAAGTGGTTAAAAATAATGTCGGTATCAACGAAAATGAATTGACGGTTGAATTAAACGGCACAGCCCTGCTGCACTTAGCCTGTGTGGTTGCGCCACTTGAAGATGACAGTCTGGTACTGGAGTTCCATCACCTCGATCAGCATCTGAAAATCGCCCGGGAAGAAAAAATAATCGAGAATCAGCAATTGAATCGCGAGCTGATTCGTAATCTTGCACACGAGATCAAAAACCCGCTCGGCGGCATACGCGGTTCAGCCCAATTGCTGGAGCGCGAACTTCCGCATGGCGACCTGAAAGAGTACACGCAGGTCATCATCAAAGAGGCCGATCGCCTGCAAGCGCTGATGGATCGGCTGCTGACGCCGCATCGCGTCCCAAAAATGGCGCACATTAATATTCACGAGGTATTGGAACGTGTTCGGTCACTGATGTTGGCCGAATTTCCTGATGGCATTCGCGTTAGGCGTGATTACGATACCAGCCTGCCCGAGCTGTACGGCGACAAAGAACAATTGATTCAAGCGCTGCTTAATATCGCCCGCAATGCGGCGCAGGCGATGAGCGGCAAGGGCGAAATTAGGCTCACCACTCGCATTGCGCGGCAGGTGACGTTAGCCAAGCTTCGCCACCGCCACGCCATCATGGTTCACATCAATGATAACGGCCCCGGAGTGCCGGAAACGTTGCGCGACAAAATCTTTTATCCGCTGGTATCTGGCCGTGAAGGCGGTACCGGCTTGGGGCTATCGCTGGCGCAAAATTTTATCAACCAGCATTTAGGGGTGGTCGAATTTGAAAGTGTGCCCGGCAATACCCGCTTCACGGTGCAGCTACCGGTGCGCGACCCCGCCAGCGTGCGCAGCCCGCCCGGACAAGTCAAAAAATAATTGCATTCCAAATATCGCTCAACATCACCCGTAACTTCCCCCCGAAAGAAAAAATGAAACCTGTCTGGATTATTGATGACGACAAATCGATCCGCTGGGTGATTGAAAAAGCGCTATCGCGCGAAGGTATCTTGTTCAAGTCATTTAGCACCGCACAAGAGGGCATGGATGCGCTCGAGGCGGGCGAACCTGATGAGCCGCAAGTTGTTATCAGCGATATTCGCATGCCCGGCGCATCAGGTCTGGATTTCATGCAGCGGCTTAAAACCAAGTTGCCCGCCACGCCGATTATCATCATGACCGCCTACTCGGATCTGGAAAGCGCGGTTGCCGCGTTTCAGGGCGGCGCGTTCGAATATTTGCCGAAGCCGTTTGACGTCGATCACGCGGTTGAGCTTATTCGGCGCGCCATCGACGAAAGCCGGCGCGAGGCGCCCCAAGATGAGGCCGCCACTACGGCACCTGAAATACTCGGCTCCGCGCCGACTATGCAGGAAGTTTTTCGCGCCATCGGGCGGCTTTCGCAAAGCCATGCCACGGTGATGATCACCGGCGAATCGGGCACCGGCAAAGAATTGGTTGCGCACGCATTACATCGTCACAGCCCGCGCGCGGGCAAGCCTTTCATCGCCATTAACACCGCGGCGATCCCCAAGGATTTGCTGGAAAGCGAATTATTTGGCCATGAGCGCGGCGCATTCACCGGCGCGGCCACCATGCGGCGTGGGCGGTTTGAACAGGCCGAGGGCGGCACCCTGTTTCTGGACGAAATTGGCGACATGCCCGCAGATTTGCAAACGCGATTACTGCGCGTGCTCTCAGACGGACAGTTCTACCGCGTCGGTGGACATACGCCGCAAACCGCAAACGTACGCGTCATTGCCGCGACCCATCAAGCGCTGGAAGAGCGCGTTAAACAAGGCCTGTTCCGCGAGGATTTATTCCATCGCCTAAACGTTATCCGGCTGCGACTGCCTGCGTTGCGCGAGCGTCGCGATGACATTCCGCTGCTGACCAAACATTTTCTGGCGAAGAGCGCCAAAGAGCTGGGCGTCGAATCCAAGCGGTTATCCCATGTGGCGCTCGCTTTTATCGCGCAGCATCCGTTTCCCGGAAACGTGCGCCAGCTTGAAAATCTGTGCCACTGGATTACCGTGATGGCACCGGGGCAGTCGGTTGAGGTCAACGATCTACCGCCAGATATTCGCGGTGATAACGCCAATACATCGGTCGACAGCGACTGGAAACGCGCGCTGGAACGCGAAGTGACTGCATCGCTCGCGCGTGGCGAAAAGGAAATTTTTGATGGCCTCAACAAAAGTTTTGAATCGGCGCTCATCGTCAAAGCGCTGGAGCACACGGGTGGCCGCAGGATCGAAGCGGCGACCTTGTTAGGCATCGGTCGCAACACCCTGACCCGCAAAATCCAGGAGCTCAGTCTCGATGCGGGTGGACGAGAGAAGGACGAGTAGTCGGAGGCGTAGTGTCTTATAGCTGTTTATAAACACTAGGCTGGAAGCGGGTTTTGGCGCATAAATGGCTGAAGAAGGGCGTCGATATTAGCGGTTTTATTGACCACAAAAATCATCAAACATGGCTCCTCACCCATCGCTTCCACTCGTCAAACAGGGCGGGATGTCGTGCCGCAATAACCGATTTTTCCCACGAGCCCTGCACATCCACTGAGCGCCAATAATTGTCGTGCAACAACGTCGCCATTCGCCCGCCTGCTTCCTCCAAAATCAACGCGCCCGCCGCGTAATCCCAGGGCTGTTCGCCCGCATGCACGAACGCATCCACGCGCCCGCACGCCATGTGGCACCACTGCAATACCGATGCGCCGCTGGAGGAAATTTTTTTGAACGGGGGATTGGTTTTAAGCGCCAATTGCAAACGCCCCAAACGCTTATAACGACCGACCTCAACAATCGCTTCCGATAAATGCTTGGCCGGTAGTTGCTTCAAGCGTTTTGTCACGCCCGCCGCATCCATCATGCAGGCACCCTGACCGCGAACCGCGTGAAAAACTTCATTCGTGTTTGGATCAAATACCACGCCGAATATGCTTTCGCGTTGATACATCAAGGCGACCGAAATACCAAAATAGCGTTTACCGTTGGTGAAATTGCCAGTGCCATCCAGCGGATCCACGCACCACAACCAATCGGCATCGCGCCAAATTTGCTGTTGGAGTTCAGGCGGCATTTCCTCACCGAGTACCTGACAATCAAAAATTTTTGGTAATGCCGCAGCGAGCTTTGCCTCCACCGCACGATCCGCTTCCGTCACCACCGTGCCATCGTGCTTTTTTTCGGCAACCACGTGTCTAAAACGGGGCATCAGCTCTGCCGCCGATACTTCTCGCATCAGCGCAATGACCGTTGCGGCGAGCGCGGGCAGGCCTGCAAGCAAGGCCTGGCGCGGAGTTGCGCACGTTAATCCGGATGCGGATTCGGGTTCAGCCACAGTCAGGGATGCGGGTGGTTCGGCAGAAAATGGGGTGGGTAACATCAAGAAATATCAATCAAATGGGTTTACAGCAGATGCACGCGATTTTGCATCAAACGCACTTCTATCAGACACCGCGTGATGGGGGTTTGTTGCGCGCTTGTATCGTGTTTATGAGTGGCAGAAGAGCACTTGGTTGACCACGTTGGCAGAAAAGTGACGCTTACTTCACATTATGCGCGCCGTTATAATGGCGGTCATCACCTACTGCGTTAGAGTCATGCTTTGAGCTCATATTCCGCTGCTTCGCCTTCTCCACGATTTCAGCACCCGCGTTTTTTTAATGCAGCGCCGATCTCGCGCGACGGCGTGTTTCCACGCAGCCTAGCGCTGGATGAACAAGCGTCGATGCATTTGCGCGTGCTGCGTTTGCGTGAGGACGAATCGGTGACGCTGTTTGATGGCTTGGGCGGTGAATTTGAAGCACGTATTGTCAGCATCGGCAAACGCGAAGTCGTGGCAGAATTGCGCGCCCACCACGCGGTCGAGCGGGAATCAAATCTCGACATTACGCTGGTGCAGGCGCTGGCAACAGGCGATAAGATGGATTGGATTATTCAGAAAGCGACTGAATTGGGTGTGGCCGCGATCCAGCCGGTTCAAACCCAGCGCGCGATGGCCAAGCTCAGCGCCGAGCGCGCTGAAAAGCGTGCAGCGCACTGGCAAGGGGTGGTGAGTGCAGCATGTGAGCAATGTGGTCGAAATCGCCTGCCAAAAGTCTACGGCGTGATGGATTTCTCCGCGTGGCTGAAGCAGCCATCTGCGATTTTACGGGTAATGCTGCATCCCGATGCAATCCCGGGCGCGTGGAGCAAGGTGCGCGCGCCGGTCGCCATTATCATCGGTCCCGAGGGCGGCTTTGCACAGGATGAGGTTTTTGACGCCGAGCGCGCAGGCGTGGTGTTGGCCAGCGTCGGGTCGCGTGTATTGCGCACTGAGACCGCGGGCTTGGCGGCAATCACGTCGCTCCAGGCCGTCGCGGGCGAGTGGAATTGATGAATCGCAACAATTGAAATATCTGCCGGGATTGGGCAGTTTTGAATAGTGGCGGATGTATGCCGTAAAATCCGAAATCGTTTAGATTCGTCTACCCGCCTTAGGTTGTTTCGGACTGATTCCGCCCGCATTTCAACTTCATTCCCACCTGACCCTGCCTTCACCCCAAGTAACCCAACATGTTAAAAAATAGCACTAAAAAACTCGAAGTTTTCGTCAAATGGTTCCGTTCCGCCACCCCGTTCATTCATGAATTTGGTGGCGGCACGATGGTGATCGCGTTTGGTGGCGAAGTGCTATCCGATGGCGAACTGATGCAACTCGCCAACGATATTAATGTTCTGGTCAGTTTGGAAGTGCGGGTTGTGTTGGTGCATGGCACGCGGCCACAGGTTGAAGACCAGATGCGGCAACACGGCGTCATTCCACAATATGCTGAGGGCAGGCGAGTGACCGATGCGGCGGCGCTGAAATGCGTCAAGGAAGCCAATGGCATTGTGCGTATGGAAATCGAAGCAACGCTGTCGACTGAGCTGGCGAATTCGCCGATGGCGGGCGCTGATATTCGCGTATCGAGCGGAAATTTCATCACCGCCAAGCCATTTGGCGTGCACAACGGCGTCGATTTTATGCATACCGGTCAGGTCCGCAAGGTTGATGTTGAGGGCATCACCCGCCGGCTTGACGACCATGAAGTGGTGCTGATTTCGCCGATCGGATTTTCACCCACGGGCGATATTTTTAACTGCACGTTGGAAGACGTGGCAACCTCAGTCGCGGTCGCGTTAAAAGCAGACAAGCTGATTTTCCTGATTGAGGCGATGGGAGCCACCGACGCCAAAGGCAAGCCAGTCTCGCAGCTCACCGCAATTCAGGCGCAGGAGTTGTTGGGCACGGTCGGCAAGCCCGGCGGCAATACTTTGTCAGAGGATGTTCGTTACTACCTGCCATGCACGATTCGCGCGGTGCGCGAAGGCGTGAAGCGTGCGCATTTAATCAGCCGCCATGTTGACGGTGCGTTGTTAATGGAGCTCTTTACCCATCACGGTATTGGCACGATGGTGGTGTTGGAGCCGCAAGACAAGCTGCGCGACGCTAAGCTGGCGGACGTGGACGGTATTCTCGCTATTATCGATCCGTTGGTGGCGCAGGGTATTTTGGTGAAGCGAGATCGGGCACGAATCGAAAATGAAATTGATCGATTCGTGGTGCTGCAACAAGACGATGAAATTATCGGTTGCGCTGCGCTATATCCGTTCCCCAATGAAAAAACCGTGGAGCTGGCCTGCCTGGCCGTGAATCCGTTTTATCGAGACGGCGGCCGCGGCGAGAGAATTCTTTCGTTCGCCGAAAAACGGGCAAAAGAAAAAGGCTTCAAAATGCTGTTTGTACTCTCCACCCAGACCACACAATGGTTTCTGGAGCGCGGCTTTGCTGAAACCGACGTCGCCCAATTGCCCGCCGACAAGCAGGCGCTTTATAACCATCAGCGGCGCTCAAAAATTTACTCCAAGCCCATTTAATTTCACCCTAATTTTCCGGAGCACAGCATGGCCAGAATGATTCAATGCGTCAGACTTAAAAAAGAAGCCGAAGGCCTCGATTACCCCCCGTATCCCGGCCCGATTGGTATCAAGCTTTATGAGCAGGTGTCGAAAGTGGCGTGGAAGGAATGGCTCGAAGATCAAAAACGATTGGTGAACGAAAATCGTTTGAATCTTGCCGATCAGCGCGCGCGCAAATATTTGGAAGAACAAATGATGCGGCATTTTTTTGGCGATGGCGCGGAGCAAGCCAGCGGCTACGTTCCGCCCCCCAATCCCCCTGCCGCCTAAAATCTGCACCTATCAACAATCGATTGTTTATGACGAATGTAAGTTGCATAAAAATTTTTGTAGTATTGCGGTATTAAGAAATACGTAGACTCGGAAAAATGGGTTTAGCAAAGCGTGATGTGTCTGATGTTTGGTGCTACACGTTTGGCTTCGCAACGTTTAGTTTTTAACGTTTAGCCAACATTAATTAGCGTCAATCAAACGCCCAATTGAGCATAATTTTCTGCGCCGATCCTGACATGCGGCGGTATCTACACAAAATTTTGTATGCCAGCCCCATCGATTTAATTCATCTACTTCGTCGAGTCTGTTTTGAAAAAAACATCTGCTATTTTCGTATCCGCCATCGCGGCGCTGATATCCGCAATAACGCTGCCATCGGCCTCATTTGCGCAGGCCGCCGATATCGTCATCGGCCAGTCGGCACCACTTTCCGGGGCCAATGCTGATTTTGGCAAAGATATCCGCGCGGGCGCGATGGCTTATTTCAAGCAAATCAACGACGCTGGCGGCGTAAATGGTCGTCAGATCAAATTGGTTACGCTGGACGACAAGAATGACGCGAAAATCGCTGGTGAGAACGCCAAAAAATTGGTGGATGACGAGCGTGCGCTTGCGCTTTTTGGCTTCGCCTCCGCGACCCTGAGTTTGCCTGCCATGCCGGTTGTCGCCGAAAAGCGCGTGCCGTTTTTTGCGCCGTTCACCGGTGCCGATACCATCCGCAAGCAGAACGATTATGTTTATACGATTCGCGTTTCGTATACCGAAGAAATCGACAAGCTGGTCAATTTTTGGGGCAGCCTTGGCACCACGCGTATTGCGGTTTTGCATTATGACGATCAAGTCGGCAAGCAAAACTTTGAAAGTGTGGCGGCGGCATTGCGCAAATTCGGCAAAACCCCGACCAGTATTGCCATCAAGCGTAATGCAGACATGAACGAGGACTCGGTCAGCCAGGTTATCGCGGCCGATCCGCAAATGCTGCTGGTGACCACGCTATCCGCACCCGCCGCAAAATTAATCAGCTCGCTGCAGGCGCGCAATAAGCCTTACCCCGTCACCAGCCTTTCTTTCGTTGGCGTGTCGCAATTAACCAAGCTGCTCGGCGCGCAGTCCGCAGGCATTACCGTCGCCCTCACGGTGCCCGCGCCACGAAATGTACAAATCCCCGTCGTCAAAGAGTGTGCCGACGCATGGAAAGATGCCGGTAATTCTGGCGCCATGTCCGTCACATCGCTGGAGGCGTGCATTGCCGCGAAGGTGCTGGTGGAGGGCATCAAGCGTGCAGGCAAAGCGCCCACCCGCGAAAGTCTGCAAACGGCGCTGTCGGGCCTCACCAAGGTTGATGTGGGCGGGTTTGATGTGGTCTTCAAACCGGCCTATCGCCACGGCGGCAAGTTTGTGGATATCGCCGTGATACGTTTGAATGGCGAGCTGCGTAGTTAATTCTAGTAGTTAACTCAGACGCAGTTTTCGGTCCTGTGATGGCACGTTACAAAATGGCCGTCAGCTTCGCATATTGAAGCGACAGCCATTTAGTACCTTCTTTGCGAAATTTCACCTGCACGCGCGCATCGCCCGTGCGACCTTCAAAATTTAACACCACGCCCTCGCCAAATTTTTCATGGGCCACATTCTGGCCGATCCGGAACGGATGATTTTCATCGCCGCGACGCGTTTCGAAATTGGCGCGTGACGTGTCCGGCGCACCTTCGCGGCCATACTCAGCGCCTTTCTCATTGACGGCATCATTCGCCGCGCCGCCATACTCGCGATTCGATTGATTAAAGCCGGTATAGGTACTGTTCGAACTACTGCCGGTTTTGTATTTATCAAAAAATCCGGATTGATGACCGGACTGGTGATTACCATGTGCACCACCATAGGCCGCCTGCTTCTCCGGCACCACAATCCACTTGCATAATTCGGGCGGAATCTCATCAATAAATCGCGAAACGATGCCGTAACGCGTTTGGCCGTGCAGCATTCGACTCGCGGCGTATGAAAGATACAAACGCTTTCGTGCGCGCGTAATCGCAACGTACATCAGCCGACGTTCTTCCTCAATGCCCGTCAAATCATTCAGCGAATTGTCGTGCGGAAATAATCCTTCTTCCAGCCCGCTAACGAATACAGCGTGGAACTCCAAACCCTTCGCAGAATGCACCGTCATGAGCTGAATCGCATCGTCACTTTCGCCCGCCTCATGCTCACCCGCTTCCAGGCTGGCGTGGGTCAGGAAGCCAATCAATGGTGTGTCAATACCTTCTTCCGCCGCATCGGCGTTGGATTCAAACGACTCTTCATACTGCGCGCACGCCGTCACCAATTCGGCCAAATTCTCCAGCCGATCCGCGCCCTCGCGCTCGGCCGTGTAGTGTGCCCGCAGCCCGCTAATGGCAAGGGCTTCATCGACTAATTCCGGTAGCGTGACTTTGGCCGCAGAGACTTTCAGCGCTTCAATCATTTTCAAAAAACCGCCAATCGCCGAGGCCGAGCGCCCGGCAATATTGCCGCTCGCTATCCCCGCCACGGCCGCCGCGTGCATCGAGACGCCATGTCGCGTTGCCAAATCCTGCACTTGCTCCACCGATCTTGCGCCAATCCCACGCGGCGGAAAATTCACCACCCGTGAGAACGCGCCGTCATCGTCGGGATTACCCGCTAGCCGCAAATACGCTAGCGTGTGCTTGATTTCCAGCCGCTCAAAAAATCGTAATCCGCCGTACACGCGATACGAAATCCCAGCGCGAAATAACGCGTGTTCCAGCACCCGCGATTGCGCGTTGCTTCGATACAGCAACGCCATATCCACCATCGCCATGCCTTCGCGATGCAGCGCTTTTATTTCATCAATCACGAATTGTGCTTCTTCCAGATCACTCGCTGCCGCGTAAATGCGCAGCTCTTCGCCCTTGCCTGCGTCCGTCCATAAATTTTTGCCCAGCCGATCTTTGTTGCGCGAAATCACCGCATTCGCCGCGTCCAGAATCGTGCCCTGCGAGCGATAGTTTTGTTCCAGCTTGATTAAGTTGCCATTCGCAAAATCGCGCTGAAAGTCGCGCATGTTTGCTGCTTCCGCGCCGCGAAATCCATAAATCGATTGGTCATCGTCACCCACCGCAAAAACCGCGTTCGCGTTCTCGATCCGCGGTCCGGCAAGCAGCTGAATCCATTTATATTGCAGCCGATTCGTATCCTGAAATTCATCGACCAGAATATATTTGAAGCGGCTCCGATAATGCTCTGCCAGCGCCACGTTTTTAGCTAATAGTTCATAGCAGCGCAGCAATAACTCCGCAAAATCGACCACGCCTTCGCGATTGCATTGCTCGTCATACGCACGATAAAGCTCAACCTGACGATGCGTAAATTCATCCGTCGCCTCGACCGCACTCGCGCGCAAACCTTGCTCTTTTGCGTTGTTGATAAACCACGATAATTCTCGCGGCTTGAATTTTTCATCATCGACATTCAACGTTTTTAACAGCCGCTTGATCGCTGATTGCTGGTCAGATGAATCCAGAATCTGAAACGTCTGCGGTAAACCGGCATCGCGATAATGCGCGCGCAACAGCCGGTTGCATA
>JANYGV010000082.1 GCA_025359285.1 Burkholderiales bacterium | reverse complement strand
CGCTAAAAACGGCAATCGACGTGTGTATCTACGATAGCAAGACCACCGTTGTGCCAAGCAATCCCGTAAACGCCACAGATTGTAACCTTAGTGCAACGCCTTCTAACTTGCAGACGGGTGGCAACGTCAGCGCCTCTGTGCCTGCGACAATGGGCGTACCTACGTTGTCTTCGATGAATTTGACGGTGTTCCCGATAACGATGACAGCAAGATTTGGCAACAATGCATCTGCGGTATTAACGTCTAATCCCGCAATACAGACCATTGTTTGGAGCCGCGATAATGTTGGAAATTGGTCGTGTGCGTCAACTGGCGTTAATGCAAAATTTAAGTCTACGGGCTGTCCATAGTCGTATAGAAGGGATTGCTTTTGCCGAACAACTGGTCAGCGAATAGAAAAGAGAATCTTTCAATGGAAATGAAATTGTCACACCCCTCATCGAATTTGCCCGGCATAAAACAAACTTTTTCCCGCTGGCAAGCGGCGGGCATTCATTTGTTGATCAGCATCGTGATAGCACTTGCGGTGGTGGCTGCAATGCTGCTGATTTGGTATCCCACGCCTTATTTTCAAGCGATGGGCGGCGGCGGTTTATTAATGCTGGTGACGGGTGTTGATGTCGTGCTCGGTCCGCTGATCACGTTAATTATTTTCAACACCAAAAAGAAGTCGCTCAAATTCGATTTGATGTGCGTGGCCTTTGTACAAATGATCGCTTTGGCGTATGGCGTATCAACCCTGTTTCAAGCGCGGCCAGTGTATACAGTATTCGAAAAAGATCGTTTCGATGTGATTATCGCCGCCGATATGAGTGATAAAGAGCGCGCCAAAGTCACCGATGCAGCATTCAAATCGCTATCGCTCTCTGGTCCGCAAATTGTCGCAATGAAAACTCCAGCCGATAAAAAAGAAATTGAGCGTATGCTTTTCTCTGGTGTCGAATCCCGCGCTTTCTCCCAATACTACGTCGCCTACGATGCAAAAGCCAAAGAAGCCGCTGCCGCGAGCAAACCCTTCGCTGAATGGCAAAAAGCGCATAGCGCCACCGCTGAAAAGCTTAAATCCTTCCTCGCCACAAAAGCAATCGACGAAACCAAAGCCGGCTTCCTCCCGCTGTATACCCGCAACGAGGACATGACCGTCGTCCTCGACCGCGACACCGGCAAAATCCTCGCGATTGCGCCAATAGCGCCTTGAACGGTGTCTAAAACCGGGCCAAGCCGTGCCTTAAGTCTGAAGCGTATGCCTATGAATTTTGTGCACGCGCTCCGCATTCACACGCGGTCCAAACAAGCCACATCTAACCAGCGCTTTGATTTAACAATAGAAGCTGAATAACCTCCTTGCCTGAGCAAATGCAGGTTGAGTTTTACTTGGGTTTGTTGCGAGCGCAGTGCGGCCAACATTCAGTGTTAAATTTGCGCTCATGATGATCATGGAAACAAACCAAATCATGACAGCAAGTAATACGAAAACACGAGAACTGGCGGGGCGTTCAAGGCATTTTTGGTTGAAAAGCCGCTCTGGTGGCCGAGTTTTAAATCGTAGTGCTTGATGAGCGATTTATTCTCCAGCGATCAAACCACCCCAAACAGTGCATCACTTGCACCGCCTGATGCGAATGCGCCGTTGGCTGAGCGTCTGCGCCCGCGCACGCTGGTAGAGGTGATCGGCCAGCAACACCTGACGGGTGAGGGCATGCCGTTGAGGATCGCGTTTGATTCGGGCAAGCCGCATTCGATGATTTTGTGGGGCCCGCCCGGGGTCGGTAAAACGACGATCGCGCGGCTGATGGCGACGGCGTTTGAGGCGGATTTTATTGCGCTTTCGGCGGTGCTGTCGGGGGTAAAAGAAATTCGCGAGGCGATTGAGCGCGCGACGATGAATCGCAATAATTTGAATCGACGCACGATCCTGTTTGTTGATGAAGTGCATCGCTTTAACAAAAGCCAGCAGGATGCTTTTTTGCCGCATGTGGAATCTGGCCTGGTCACCTTTATTGGTGCCACCACGGAGAATCCATCGTTCGAATTAAACAACGCATTGCTGTCGCGCGCGGCGGTTTATGTATTGAAATCGTTGGATGATGACGCGTTGCACATTATGCTAAGCATGGCTCTGGGCGCGGTCCTTCAAGGTATTGAGGTGCCGGAGGCCACCGCCAAACATCTGGTCGCAATGGCGGATGGCGATGGTCGGCGCTTGCTGAATTTAGTCGAGCAATTGGCGACGGCGGTCGAGAATAAAAAAATTTCCCACGTTGATGTGCCGTTTGTCGAAAGCGTTCTGGCGCGCGCGGCGAAGCGATTTGATAAAGGTGGCGATAATTTTTACGATCAGATTTCGGCACTCCATAAAAGCGTGCGCGGCTCCGATCCTGATGCATCGCTTTATTGGTTTTGCCGCATGCTCGATGGCGGTGCCGATCCGCGATATTTGGCGCGGCGCTTGATTCGCATGGCGGCGGAGGATATTGGCTTGGCCGATCCGCGTGCGCTCGATATGACGATGGCAGCCGCGGCTGTTTATGAGCGGCTCGGCTCGCCGGAGGGCGAATTGGCGCTGGCAGAAGCCGTGATTTATTTGGCGGTCGCCGCAAAATCAAACGCGGTGTATGCGGCCTACAACGAAGTGCGCGCCTTCATCAAACAAGATGAATCGCGCCCCGTGCCGATGCATATTCGCAACGCCCCGACCAAACTGATGAGAACGCTGGGCATGGGCGCTAATTATCGGTATGCGCATCGCGAGGAGGGCGCGTATGCGGCAGGTGAAACTTATTTGCCCGACGGTATCGAGGCCCCGAATTGGTATCGCCCCACGGATCGTGGCCTGGAAGCAAAAATTGCAGAAAAACTTGCGCAATTGCGCGAGCTTGATTCAAAATACAAAAAATGAAAACGAATCTTACTTATCGATTGCCTGTTCAATTCTGCAATCCCTCCAGCCGCTCCTCTCGGATCGTTCCCTCACGATCTCGTTAGCGCCGCCTGCGCCGTTGTCATTTCCGAGCGAAGGCGTGCGCTCAACCAATTCATAGTTCCCCATTTTAGATTGTCATCCCGAGCGTTTTTTGGCGAGGAAACTGAGACTGAACTTGCCGAAGTTGTTGCTGCATGAAAAGCAGATTCTTCGCCGCCTAAGTTCACAACGACGACAAAGGCGCCCCTCAAAATGACAACTTGGGATGGTGGGCAATATTAAAATATTCGAATCGAAAAACAGGAAATCACCATGCTAGATATTCAACAACTCCGCAAAGACTTACCCACTGCCGTCGCAGGGCTCGCACGGCGCAGTGTCGTGTTCGACGAAGCACAATTTCGTGCGCTCGAAGATGAACGCAAAAAACGTCAAATTGAAACCGAAGAGCTTCAAGCCAAGCGCAACGCAGCTTCAAAGCAAATCGGCATAATGAAAGCCAAAAGTGAAGACACTACCGCCGTTATGGCAGAAGTGGCTGGCTGGGGAGATATTCAAAAGGCGAATGAAGTCGCGCTCGGTGAATTGCAGGAAAAACTGAATCTGTTCCTCCGCCAAATCCCCAACATCCCGCACGCCGATGTACCCGCTGGAAAGTCAGAGCTCGACAACGTGGAAGTACGCAAATGGGGCACGCCGAAAACATTCGATTTCACCGTCAAAGATCATGTGGATATAGGTGAAGCGCTCGGCGGCATTGACTTCGATACGGCGGCAAAGCTAAGCGGGGCGCGGTTCTCGGTTCTGCGTGGTGGCGTCGCAAGGCTGCATCGGGCGTTGGCGCAATTCATGTTGAATACGCACACGTTGGAGCACGGTTATACGGAAGTTTATGTGCCGTACATGGTGAACGATCATTGCATCGATGGCGTGACCGACCTCGAAAAATTTCGTGATGATGGTTTTAAGATTGAAGGCCGCGATATGTATTTGATCCCGACTGCCGAAGTCCCGGTGACTAATTTTGTTCGTGATCAAATCGTTGACATAAAAGATCTGCCCATGAAATATGCCTGCCATTCGCCATGCTTTCGCGCGGAGGCGGGCAGCTATGGCAAGGATACGCGCGGCATGATTCGTCAGCATCAATTCGACAAGGTTGAAATCGTGCAGATTGTTACGCCCGAAAATTCGGTCGCGGCGCACGAAGAGTTGGTGCGTCACGCCGAAGCGATTTTGCAAAAGCTGGAATTGCCGTATCGCACGATGTTGCTTTGTACGGGCGACATTGGCTTTTCGAGCGCGAAAACATACGATCTTGAAGTGTGGCTGCCCGCACAAAACACGTATCGCGAAATTTCATCGTGCTCGTTGTTCGAGGCTTTTCAAGCGCGCCGTATGATGGCCCGATTCAAAAACGCACAAGGTAAAACCGAATATTTGCATACGCTGAATGGGTCGGGTTTGGCGGTAGGTCGTACGCTCGTCGCGGTTCTGGAAAACTATCAGAACGCTGATGGTAGCGTGACGATACCAACGGTGCTGGTGCCGTATATGGGTGGCATGACGAAGTTGGAAGTACCCAAATAATTGGCGTTCTCGAAACCCGAAAATATCGTTATCCCGGTCGATGGAGACGCCATTCGGTGCGAAGGCCGGGACGCAATCCCTTCGCAATAGTAGTAAAAAGGAATTACTTTAGTTTGTAAAAACTAAACTTGTTCCTGACGGTCGATTATTACGACGGGACCGGGTGCCGACCCTGGTCGGAATGACGAACTAGATAGAGTTTCTATTTTAATTGGCAACATTCGAGACGTCCTCCCCGCCAGCCTTGATGCTCACCGCTGTTTTCGTTTGTGCCGGTGGCAAATTCGCTTTCAAATTCAAACGCCGTTTCGATGCGGCGATGAGCTCTGCATCGTCAAGCGCGGCAGCAAACACAGCATCCATTTCCAGCGGCTTTTCGAGCTTGGTCAGAATATCCGCGTAGTTACGAATATTCTCCACAAACTGCACCGCCTCTTCGCCGCGCGCGTAGCCGTGCTTGAGCGATTCGTAAATTTCGGGCTGATGTAATTTGGAATAGGCCTTGCGCACATCCAGCCACGAATCTGCGTTCGTCTTTAATCGCGCGGCGAGAATTCGCGCGTCTTCCAAATGACCGTAGCCTTGGTTGTAGGCAGCCAGCGCCAGCCAGGTGCGATCAGGTTCGGCAATGCGCTCGGGCACAGTTTCACGCAGCTTGAGCAAATACTTCGCACCGCCGAGAATCGATTCGCGCGCGTCGAGCCGATTTTTGACGCCCATACGATCTGCGGTGTCGTCAGTGAGCATCATCAGGCCGCGCACACCCGTGGGTGAGGTGGCAAATTGATCCCAATGCGACTCTTGATAACCGACAGCGGCCAGTAAGCGCCAATCAATGCCGGTGAGCTGTTGTGCTTCGTGAAAATAGGATTTTAGTTTGGGTAATATCGTTTCAATTTTTTCAATTACCGCTTCAGAATCCACCGCCTGAATACGATTGACGTGGCCGTAATAGCGATCCACCAATCTCGCCAGCGTGCCGTTATTGCGAATTTTGTCAAAAAATACGACCGCAGATTGTTGTAAATCGACGTCCGCCACGCTGGAAAACCCCCACGCCAATTTACGCTCGCGACCAACGTTAAACGCCGCGGCAAGATCAGGATGCAGACGCTTGTCCACTGCAAATGCCGATGCATCTACCAGTGCGAAATCAATGGCTTCGGCGGGTGGCGCATCAGCCACTTCAAGCTTTTTCAGCAGCGCGTCAAGATCGGTATTTTGCGGCAGTGCCTCGATCAAAAATCCTGGATATTCACCGGTGAGATCACGCAGCAAATCATGCGCCGGGGTCTCCGCCACCACCGCGATGCGCTTGCCGACGGTGTCGGCCATCGAGCGCGGTTTAGGTTCACCCGCGCGATATACCAACTGATATTGCACGGATTTATAACTCGGCCCAAAGGCGAATTGCTGGCGCAATTCAGGCGTCGGCATCATGCCGGCGGCAGCGATATGGCCGCGCCCCTCCTTGAGTGCCAATGCCAATGCGTTATAACCGGGGGCGACCACAAACTTCGGTTTCGCGCCTATTTCTTGCGCAAACAGCGTCGCTAAATCATGCTCAAAACCGGTTTGTGTTTCGTCGGTCCGCTTTCCTGCCGCAGGAATGTCCTGCGTGGTGGTCGGGCCGCGCAGCGTGAGAAAAACGATTTCGCCGGTCTCGCGCGGCGGCTTTAATACAGGTCGCAACCACGGCGGCGCGTAGTCAGTATTGCGAATGGTCACGGCAACAGTCATCACGCCCGCAAGCGAAATCACGGTTACACACGTCGCCACAATAACGGTTTTGCGCCTCATGCTTGAATTGAGAATGAACGATTGCGCGCTAAACGTTACGGCTCGATCACGAGCTTGCCGGTCGCGCGGCGTGCGAGTAAATCATCGAGTGCTAATGGCGCTTCGTCCAGCGAATAAACGCGCGAAATATGCGGGCGAATTTTACCCTCCGCCATCCAGCCCATCATCTCGGCGATACCGGCCATGTTCGCTTTTGGCTCGCGCTTTACAAATTCACCCCAGAACACGCCCATGATCGAGGCACCTTTTAGTAGCGCCAAATTCCACGGCAGCGCAGGAATTTCGCCATTCGCAAAACCAATCACTAGATAACGTCCTCGCCACGTCATCGAGCGGAACGCGGGCTCAGCAAATTTTCCCCCGACCGGATCAAACACCACACCAGCGCCTTTACCTCCGGTTTCTCGCTTCAGCGCCTCGCGTAAATCTTCGGTTTCGTAGTTGATTAAAACGTCCGCCCCATGCTGCTTGCAAAGCGCTAATTTATCGGTCGACGATGCTGCCGCAATCACGCGCGCGCCGATGGCCTTGCCGATTTCCACCGCCGCCAGCCCCACACCGCCCGCCGCACCCATCACCAACATGGTTTCGCTTGGCTTTAACGCCGCACGGTCGCGCACTGCGTGCCACGATGTGCCGTAAGCGAGTGTGAATGTCGCGGCAGTTTTATAATCAAGTCCTGTGGGCATCGGCATGGTTGCCGCAGCGGGCGCAATTGTTTCGTCAGCGAATCCACCCACGCCGCAAAACGCGACAACGCGATCTCCCGCGCGCACATGCGTCACACCGTCGCCGACTGAAATCACATCGCCTGCAATTTCAGCCCCCGGTGAAAACGGGAAGGGCGGCTTCAACTGATATTTTCCTTGCACCATCAAGGCATCCGGAAAATTCACGCCCGCCGCTTTGACACGAATGCGGACTTCGCCGGTGCTCGGTTCGCGTGCCGCTATTTCCTCAACAACAAGTTGATCGGGGTTTCCCCATCGACGACAAAGTACAGCTCGCATTTGAATTCTCCGACAGGGTTGGTGACAGTTCGCGTGGGAACTGCTCGTATTGATATTGGGCAAAGGTTAGCACGTCAATCATCACTCGCCACGGTCAAGCAATTCACGCCATAATCAATCAGATTAATTTTTCGCGATTGGGTGTGGCTCGACATGAGTTCAAAAATAATTGCATTGGTTCCCGCCGCAGGAACCGGCACTCGATTGGGTGACAGCCTACCCAAACAATACCTCGATATTAATGGCCAAGCACTGATCATTCACACGCTGCAAGCGCTCGCGCGAGTCGCGAGAATCGAAAAAATTATCGTCATACTATCGCCGGAAGACCAGCACTGGCGCGGCCTCGTGGCCAATGACAGCTCCGCGTGGCGGGCACTTTCAACGCGCGTAGAGACCCTGAATGTCGGCGGAAAATCACGGCGCGATAGCGTGCTGAACGGGTTGAATGCTATGCCGGAACAGTCTCAAAAAGATGCGTGGATTATGGTGCATGACGCAGCGCGGCCCTGTATTCGTAGCGAGCTGATTGAGCAGTTTATTGATGAGCTCGAAGCTGATCCGATTGGTGGTTTGTTGGCGCTGCCGTTGGCAGATACGATCAAGCTAGGCGACGGTGGCTTACGCGTTGCTCAAACGTTATCGCGTGAAAATATCTGGCGGGCACAGACGCCACAAATGTTTAAATTTGATCTGCTGAAAAAGGCGCTGTCGGCGTCACCCAACGCCACTGATGAAGCCGAAGCCATTGAAGCCACCGGCCATCAGCCGAAATTGGTATTGGGCGACAGCGCCAATTTAAAAGTCACCTATGCCACTGATTTGAAGTTGGCAAAAATGTTGTTAAGCGAGAACACATAAATGTCAAAAATCCCCGCCTTCAGAATCGGCCACGGCGTTGATGTTCACCAACTGGTGGTGGGACGAAAGTGCATTATTGGCGGCGTCCATATCCCCTACGAACGTGGCCTGCTTGGTCATTCAGATGCCGATGTTTTGCTGCATTCGATTTGTGACGCGCTGCTGGGGGCGGCGGCGTTGGGCGATATTGGCAAACACTTCCCGGATAGTGACGCGAAATTCAAAGGCATCAACAGTCGCGAGCTGCTGCGTCATGTCGGTGCGCTGATCAAAGATCGTGGTTACGCGATTGGCAATATCGACGCCACCATCATCGCCCAAGAGCCCAAAATGGCGCCACATATTCCGAATATGGTGATCAATATTGCGAGCGATCTTGATCTCGAGCCATCGCAAGTCAATGTCAAAGCAACGACAACCGAGAAGCTGGGATTTGCAGGACGCGGCGAGGGTATTGCGGTGGAGGCGGTTTGTTTGTTGGTGCCGCTCTAACAAAGTTCAAACTAGATATCTGATCCACTACAATTTTGCCATCGACTCAAAATCCACTCCCACGATTATGGTGTCGTCAGAAACGATCACGGGCCGTTTTATAGTGCTTGGATTGGACAGCATGACTGCTATGGCGGCGTCAGCGGTGTTTGAGTTGGCGACTGCAGACTTTGTATTTTCATCCAGCGCACGCCACGTTGTGCCCTTGCGATTTAGCAACGCCTCCCAGCCTTTTGCGTTCACCCATTCGCGAACCTGTGCCTGCGGCACACCTTGTTTTTTGTAGTCGTGGAATTTGTACGAAATACCGCGCTCCGCCAAGAAAGCCCGCGCTTTTTTTACGCTGTCGCAATGAGCAATGCCAAAAACAATAATAGTCACGATGGGTCCAAGGTCGCAAGTGAAGACTTTTGAAGTGCCGAATTGTGCCAGAATATATTTGTTGAATTTCCACCAACCGAAGAAACGAAAATGAAATATTTACACACCATGGTGCGCGTAAACGATCTGGATGCGTCACTTGATTTTTACTGCAATAAATTAGGCTTGGTGCTTACCCGCCGCGACGATTACCCGAATGGTCGCTTCACGCTGGCCTTTGTGAGTGCGCCAGGCGACGAGGCCGCCGCGATTGAACTCACTCACAACTGGGATAAAGCAGAGCTAGGTCAGGCGCGCAATTTTGGGCATGTGGCTTATGCTGTTGACGA
>JANYGV010000273.1 GCA_025359285.1 Burkholderiales bacterium | reverse complement strand
CGCGCGCGAGCCCGCCCAGCAGGCGGTCGCGGACGCGTTGGGCAGCACTTTTGCGAACACCATCGTCGATTGGCGGGTGTCTGAAAACATCATGCTCGACATGTGGGAAAAGCTTGCATTTCTGTCCACGCTCGCCGGCATTACCTGCCTGATGCGTGCGACCGTGGGCGAAGTACTGGCAACACCAGGCGGGAAATTATTGATGCGGCAATATTCGGATTGCGCCATCGAAATTGCCCGCCGTGAGGGCTACCCTCCGCGTGACGCGGTGCTAGTTCGCTTTGATAGCGTGCTAAATTCAAGCGGCTCAACAATGACTGCCTCCATGCTGCGCGATTTGGAGGCAGGCCATGATGTTGAGGCCGATCACATCGTGGGCTACATGCTGAACAAAGCCCGCGAACATGGGCTCGATGACACAATTATCAATGTGGCCTACACCCACCTGAAAACATATCAAAATCGTCGGGCCGGTGGTCGGGATACCGCGCGGTAGTACTCGACAAATTGCGTTGACTGGCCCAACTCAGATATTACTGCCAACCCCACATCGCACAGCAGTCATTGCCGTTGGCCACCGCCAAGAAAGCGATCAGCAAAATGATCGCTACCCACATCACTACCATGAGCGCATAAAGCATGGCTTTTCCGCTCACATGTTTTGCCGTGCGCTCAATTTTTTGCGCGGTACCGGCACGGGAATCGGCGCCGGAGAAAGCGTCCACGTAGCGTCGGTGAGTATCCTCGGCAGCGAGGCCCGCGCCTTCGGCCATCGGATGGGCAAACTTTTGTGTGGTCGTATTCAGATTCATCATCAGTCCTTGTAAATTTTCAATTGCGGCTCAAATCCAGCGTTGTTTGAATTCGAGGGCGAGCCTTAAAAAAGTCGGGCTTACCTATAGAACGAGGTTGAAGCAAAGAATCAGACATGAAGTTCAAAAAATAATTGGCGAAGTACGCCGATTCCTGTCTCACCCCGCGCGACATTTCGGTTTTAAACACAAGATTCCCGTCCCGCTTGCATTTCGGCGCAACAATGGTCCAAAGTGTTTGCCGTTGCTGAGGTTTGTGATTTTGAAATTGACGTTTTTAAACGTGACCTAATACCGCGATTAGGGGATTGCAGAGTAATTTCATGCTGCTATGCTACTGACTTAAGTAAATAAAAAAAGCACACCGGTAGCGCGCATTCGTCAACCTGAAGCTAGGGAGTTTTGCGATTATTCAGCGGCTCTTTCAGAGCCAAAAGACACGAACCATGAACAGCGTCACCACCTTGTTTCCCGCCGCCCATTTCGCGCAATCGTCGTTGCAAGCGCTTGACAGTCAAACCCCGGTGGATGAACTATTTGCGTCGTTCTACGATGATTTGCGTCGATTGGCGCACGCGCGTTTGCGGCGCTCAAATGATTTGACTGTGCTCGACACCACCGGACTGGTGCACGAAACCTATTTTCGATTTATCAACACGGCGAACTTTGTTCACAAAGATCGGCTGGGGTTTTTGTCCTACGCATCTCGAGTGATGCGATCAATTGTTGTGGATGTGGTTCGACAAAAATTAACTCTCAAAAACGGCGGCGACGCGGTTGACGTCACGCTCAATACCAACATAGTTGAATCAGTATGTGCGCCTGAAAATGAAGTGATGCGTATTCATGAAGCGCTACAGGAACTAGCGGCGATTGATGAGCGCCTGGCGCTGGTCGTGGAAATGCGTTATTTCGCCGGCTTGAGTGAACAACAAATTGCGGAGGCACTCGGCCTCAGCACGCGGACCGTGGAGCGCGACTGGGAAAAAGCCAAACTTTTCCTGCATCATAATCTCCAGTAACACGGTGCAGCGTAACGCTGTGCTAATACTGAAAGATAACCACAACATCGACCGCGCGATTCCGTAAATTTCGCCGTTACGTTGCTCGCGTATGATTGCGTGCATGAGTTCTGCCTTAAATGAAGGGGTCAAAAAACGCGAAGTTTTTGCGTGGGCGATGTATGACTTCGCCAATTCTGGCTACACCACGGTGGTGCTCACGGCCGTGTTCAATGCCTATTTCGTATCGGTGATTGCCGCTGGCGCTGAGTGGGCCACCTTTGCATGGACGGCGACTCTCGCGGTTTCGTATATTGCGGTGATGGTGGCAGGCCCGCTGTTGGGCGCCTATGCCGATGCGCATGCCGCAAAAAAACGCGTGCTGTTTTTTGCAACAGTAGGCTGCGTGATTAGTACCGCCCTGCTCTATTTTGCGGGGCCGGGTGCCATTTATTTGGCGATCACGATGATTATTATTTCCAATTTTTGTTACGCCGTGGGCGAGAATATCACCGCTGCGTTTTTGCCCGAATTGGCAAAACCAGATGCGCTCGGCAAGGTCTCGGGCTGGGGATGGAGCTGGGGCTATGTCGGCGGCTTGGTGGCGCTGGGGCTCAGCCTGATGTGGATCATGGGTGCAGAATCCAGAGGGCAAAAAACCGCAGATGCTATTGGGCTGACGATGTTGATCACGGCGGCGGTTTATGCGGCAGGCGCCTCGATTACGTTTATTTTTTTGAAGGAACGTGCTTCTGCTGCGCCGACCAACACCGCAACTGAACATGCGTGGGCACGGCTGCTGCGCTCCGCGCGCGAAGCGTCTAGCTATCGCGACTTAATTTTGGTTTTTGCATGCGGAACCTGTTATCAGGCCGGGGTGTCGACGGTGGTTACCCTGGCCGCGATTTACGCTCAGGAAGTGATGAGCTTCACCACTCAGGACACGCTGATATTGGTGTTGATTGTGAACGTGACGGCCTGCGTGGGCGCATTCGGCTTTGGCTACTTGCAGGATCTGATTGGGAAAAAACGGGCGTTGGCCATCACTTTGGCAGGCTGGGTGTTAATGGTGATTTTCGCCTGGTTTGCCACTACGCGCGGCCTGTTCTGGGTGGCTGCTAATTTAGCCGGTATTTGCATGGGATCCAGCCAATCCGCCGGACGCGCGCTGGTGGCTTATTTTTCACCGACGGATCGAGCAGCCGAGTTTTTCGGGCTGTGGGGCGTGGCCACTCGCCTTGCCGCCGTATTGGGCCCCCTCACTTATGGCGCGGTAACGTGGATCACCAATAATAACCACCGGCTCGCGATGCTGATCACCGGTGTATTTTTTTTAGCCGCGCTAGTGGTGCTGGCAAAGGTGGATGAGAAGCGCGGCAGGCGCGCGGTCGCGGGGCCGACTGCGGAAATGGTCTGAGGGAGCGCGATCAGTACGTGCCACTGTTCGAACTGAATCTCCGCGCAACCTCACCCCAACCTCTGCTCAACATCAATGCAGATTGCGCTTCCGCATCATCTCCGCCGCACGATCAGGGTCGCCGCTGATGCTACCGTCTACGCCGCAATTCAGCATGCGAAAAATATCGGCCTCAGTAGTGACCGCTCAGACGATAACTTTTAAGCCCAGCGATTGCGCGTTTTTTATTCGTGATGCCGGTCTCGAGTTCGACCGTGTCAACAACCATGTTGAGCGCAGCGGCGAACGCAGATAAGCGCAGAAACCCACACTTCTAGGCGATAATCATGAGGCAGCGATCTCGTAATCTCGTAATCTCATCGTCTTTTAAGCACACTGATATTAACTATGTCGAACGGCAACGCCTCTAAAACGTCTGAACCGCCTAAAGCCGCTCAAATCACCAACTTTATCCGCAACATTATTGATGCCGATTTAGCGGCGGGGAAATACGCTTCGCGCACCTGGAGCGGCACACCTGGCCCTGCCTTAATGCAGGCGAAAGCGGCAATTGATCCCGCCAAAATTCGCACCCGCTTTCCGCCTGAGCCTAATGGTTATTTGCATTATGGTCACACGAAATCGGTCCTGCTGAATTTCGGCTTAGCCGATGATTACGCGGGCGTTTGCCATCTGCGCTTTGACGATACCAATCCTGAAAAAGAAGATCAGGAATATGTCGATTCAATTATCGATTCCGTTCATTGGCTGGGCGGTAATTACGATAAAAATGGTGCGTCGCATCTTTACTTCGCAAGCGATTATTTCGATTATTTTTATGCTTTTGCTGAGATGCTGATCGAGCACGGTTTGGCGTATGTTGATTCGCAGTCGGCGGAGGAAATGCGCGCGACTCGCGGCTCGCTTACGGAACCGGGTAAAAATTCACCGTTCCGCGATCGTAGCGTCGCTGACAATTTGCAATTGTTTCGTGAAATGCGCGACGGCAAACACGCCGACGGCACGCATATCCTGCGCACCAAAATTGATATGGCATCGCCAAACATCAACATGCGCGACCCGGCAATTTATCGCATCAAACACGCGCATCACCATCGCACGGGCGACAAATGGTGCATATATCCGATGTACACGTATGCCCATCCGGTGGAAGACGCATTGGAGAATATTACCCACTCGATTTGCACACTTGAATTTGAAGATCAGCGTCCGTTTTACGACTGGGTACTCGCCAAGCTGGCGGAGTTTGGCGCGCTGAATACGCCGCTGCCGCAACAGATCGAATTCTCGCGGCTGAATCTGACTTACATCGTCCTCAGCAAACGCTATTTGCGCCAGCTCGTAGAACAGCATTACGTCGACGGCTGGGATGACCCGCGTATGCCTACGCTGGTCGGCGCACGCCGCCGTGGCTTTACGGCAGCAGGCTTTAAATTATTTGCACAACGCATTGGCGTTTCAAAATCCGATTCATGGATTGAAATGAGTGTGCTTGAGGATTGTCAGCGTGAAGTGTTAAATGAAGAATGTTTGCGCAAGGTGGCGGTGCTGAATCCGCTCAAGCTGATTATTGATAATTATCCAGCTGGTCAGACTGAAGAATGCTTTGCACCGAATCATCCGCAGAAGCCCGAACTGGGCAAGCGCGCCATGCCGTTTTCGAAGGAAATGTGGATTGAGCGCGAGGATTTTGAAGAAACTCCCCCGAAAGGATTCTTCCGGCTGTTCCCCGGCAATATGGTGCGGTTGCGCTACGGATTTGTCATCAAATGTATTGGCGCGGATAAAGATGCGGCGGGCAACATCACGGCAGTGCATTGCGAATACTCGGCGGATTCCAAATCGGGCACGCCAGGCTCGGACACCTACAAGGTAAAAGGAAACATTCATTGGTTGTCAGCTACCCATGCGGTGCAGGCAGAAGTCCGATTGTTTGATCGACTTTTTTCAGCACCCCACCCCGACCGCGGTACGGATAATTTTCTTGACGATCTTAATCCGAAATCCAAGCAAGTCATTACGGCGTATTTAGAACCATCGCTCAGTGATGTTGCCGCAGAAGCGCGCTTCCAGTTTGAGCGTCATGGCTATTTTGTGGCGGATCGCCTCGATTCAAAACCTGGCAATCCGGTTTTTAACCGCGCCGTCACGCTACGGGATTCATGGGCGGCGGGCAGCTAGTAATGATGTGTTGACCATTATCAAAAATCTTTAAACCCTAGCAGGGGCGCACTGTTTAAGCCACTTTATGCTGGAATACCGCGCCGATGCTAGGGCTTGATATTAAAAAAGCTGTGGCCAAGTCGTGGCGTAACGCTCGATTTTCCGACAAAATGCAGGACAAGTTGAATTAAGAAACAATGCCAAAAGCGAACATTTTTTAAGGACAGCTATGCGCCTCACTATTTCACGCACCATTCTGAATAAATTAAATGCTCGTTGTAAGCCGGGCTCGCTGCTGACGATGGGGTCGCTGTCGGTCATGTTGTTGGTCACGTCACTGGCCACTCAGCTAGCCGCGCCGGCCATTGCAATAACGCCCACGTCACAGCCGACACTTTCAACCACCGTCCCGCTGTCACCAGAGCCGGTTTCAAATACCGATATTGCCAATGGCAAAATGCATCGCGGTTTGCTCGATGGCGTGCCGGTCAAATTTACGATCTTTAATGGTTATGCGATCAGCGAAGGCGATATTCTGCTGGGGCGCGCCAGCGTAGTGCTGGAACAAATGCGCAACGAGGCTCCAAACGGCAAGTTTCCGCCGCCCGGCTTCACCTCGTTAGCCAAAGGCCACACCTACGGCGGGGCAAACCGCTTATGGCCGCGCAATGCACAAGGCGTGGTCGAGGTGCCCTATGTAATTACGCTGGATCCGGACAATCATGTGCCAGCGGCCATTGATATTGCAAACGCTCAACTTGCGCCATTCATGAAATGGATTCCTCGCACCTCACAAGGCGATTATGTGTCGTTTAATCTCACCGAAGATGAAAACTTCGGCTCATGTTTTTCCAGCGTCGGGCGCGTGGGTGGCTCGCAGAATATAGGCGGCAGTAAAATTTGCAGCGGTGGCGTGCTGGTTCACGAAATGGGCCACGCGGTCGGGCTCAATCACGAACAACAGCGCGCTGATCGTGCGGCGTGGCTCAACATCGACCTCTCCAACATCGACCCATCGTACGTCGGCGCAAATTACAAGCCTCCGTCCAATCAGCGCGATGTTGGCGGCTATGACTATGGCTCGATCATGCACTACTCGGCGTTCAGTTTTGTTAAGGTTTATAAACCGAGCTTGAATACAATCCCGGCGGGCATTCCGATCGGCGCACGTGAACGTTATTCGTCTGGCGACCTTGAGGCGATTCGACGTTTGTATGATTTTGTCGATTCCCTCATCACCATTGATTCCTTCCCCGCCGGGCAAAAAGTCTTGATTGACGGTGTTCTCAGCGCCACCCCGGCGGTGTTTAACTGGTCGATCGGTTCCAGCCACACGCTGAGCGTGCCGACGGGCGTATCAAACTCGGGCGGCACCTTGGTGACATTTGCGCGCTGGAATAATGATCGCGCTGCTAATTTTAATCCGTCCCAAACCATCACCATTGTGGCGGGCGATGGGAGCCTGGGGCAGCCCAGCAATCGACCCAGCGTCAGCACCTACACAGCGCATTTTTCACAGGTCGTTGAAGTCAAATCATCTTCAAACATCGCGGGCGGCACTGCCACGCTATCGCCCGCGCCACAGCCACTGGCGGGGGCTTCGGGCGTGTACTACCGCGCGAACACGCCAATAACGGCGAGCGCTGTCGCGCCAAGCGGCTACCAATTCGGGCTATGGGGTCCGTCTACAGGATTATTCCATTACCCGTCCGCCGCGAATCGCTCATCCAACCCACACAACGGGCCGGTGGCGGTCGGCTCTGATTATGTGCTGGCCGAATGGAGCGCAAATTTTACCGATACCGCACTGGTGCGAATCAAGGCCGAACATACCGGCGGCGAATTCACCGGTGCCGTTACCAAGCGCGTGGATGGCAGCAATAATATCGACCAGAATTTACCCACAACAAGCTATCTATGGGCAGCCGGTGAAGCGCGTGAATTTGAAGCCAAAGCTATTTTTCGCGGCCTGACCACCAATGTCCGCTACAAGTTCATCGCGTGGGAAGGCGGGCCGACCTCAACCGTGCCCGAGCGCGTGATCGTGACCAAACCGGCAGGCGGCTTGAGCAGCAATGTGGTCTATACCGCCCGCTACATCAAGCAATTCAAAGCCTATACCGTAATTGATAACGGCTCAACGGGGTGTGGCAGCGTATCGCTTGACCGCGCCGGTCCCGACGAAGGTTTTTACAATTTTGGCGATGCACTCACCGCCACCTACAACCCGCCGGCGGGCATGCGCATTACCCGCTGGAATGGCAACTTTGTGGGCAGCGGCAATCAGGCGACATTTATCATTAACGATATTCCCTACGCCGCGCCCGAAATCAATACCGTTGCCGAACCCTTGCGCATCGCCTCATTGAGCAAGACCCAATTTGAGTTCAATGCGCCGATTGAATTCGATATTTTCGGCACCGGTTTTACGGCCGCAAGCGAGGTCTATGTGGCCAACGTTCGCCGTACCGCAGTGCTGGTCGCAGCCAATCAAATTCGGGTAACTATCCCGGCCGCAGAAACCCCGGTGCTGGGGAAAGCGGTGGTGTCGCTGGCCAATCGCGCGGGCGTGTGCTCGGCGCTGGATGCTTCTGCCATCGATATTAAATCGGGCAGCGCAGTATCGGCGGGCAATACACCGCATACCGGCTGGTGGTGGAACCAAGCCGAAAGCGGTCGCGGTTTCTTTATCGAAAAACGCGGCGACTCCTTGTTCATGGCCGGTTACTACTATGAAGCGGATGGACGCTCAACCTGGTTCACGTCATCGGGTGCGTTCACCAGCAATGTGTTCACGGGACGCGCCACCACCCTGAAAAATGGCCAAACGCTGGAAGGAAATTACGTTGCCCCGCAAGCCGGTGTCGACCTGGGCGGCATCACGCTGACATTTACCGATGCATCGACGGCGACGATGGTGTGGCCTGGCGGCACCACGCCAATAACCACGTTCGTGTTTGGTGGCAACGGTGCCAGTACCGGCGAAAATGGTTGGTGGTGGAATGCGAGCGAAAGCGGACGCGGCTATTCAATCGAAGTGCAGGGTAATTCGCTGTTCATGGTGGGTTTTATGTACGATGCAGGCGGTAACCCGGTCTGGTATTTGACCTCTGGGCCGATGCAAACCAGCGCCAAATATACCGGCCGATTATTGGTCGTGCGCGGTGGTCAGACGCTGACGGGCGCTTATAAGGCACCGGCCGGCAATACCGATATCGGCAGCATCAGCATCGATTTCAGCGCGGCGGATCAGGCCAATATGGTGCTGCCCAGCGGTAAAAATGTGCCGATCACGCGGTTTCGATTTTGAATCCCTCCCGATTTTTATTAACTCTCCGATTTACCTGTCCGACTCACCTCTAAAAAGGGGCATTTTGATGTTGTTTACGATGTTGACTTTGGTGTCGCGCTTAGCTTCCACCGTTTTGCCTGTCCGTTCGATTCTGCACATTTTCAAACGCACTACGCTGGCACTTTCGTTACTGGTCGTGGCGATGCTGTTCGCGGCTCCACACCATGCTTACTCGCAACCCAAACCAGACGGCCCCCCGCCCTACAGCATCAAGGAAAATTACACCAAATTCGAATACCGCGTTCCCATGCGTGATGGCAAAAATCTATTTACCACGGTATACGCGCCGAAAGAATCAGCCAAGCCGTTGCCGTTCTTGATGGTGCGCACCCCTTACAGCGTGGCGCCCTATGGCGTGGATCAATATCGCGACGCCTTGGGGCCATCAACTGAATTTGATCGCGCCGGCTATATCTTTGTGTTTCAGGATGTGCGTGGACGCTACATGTCGGAAGGCACTTTTATCGACATGACACCGCACAAGGCCAAAAAATCGGCCACCGATGTTGATGAAAGCACGGACATGTTTGATTCTGCGGAATGGTTGCTTAAAAATATTCCAAACAACAATGGCCGCATTGGCCTGTGGGGAATTTCTTATCCCGGGTTTTATGTATCGGCCAGCATCATCGACTCACATCCGGCAATCAAGGCCGCTTCTCCGCAAGCGCCGGTCACCGACATGTATATGAACGACGATTCATATCACAACGGGGCTTTTATGCTCGCCGCAAATTTCGGTTTTTATACCGGTTTCAAGCGCCAGGAAAATCCCACTGTCAAGCCCAGTAAATGGGATCCGTTTGAATACGGCACCAAAGATGGCTACGAGTACTTTCTGGGCCTAGGCACGCTCGCGAATTTGAATAGCAAGATCGACAAGCCTGAATACGTGATGTGGAAAGACAACATCACCAACGACACTTATAACGAGTTTTGGCAATCACGCAACATCGCGGCGCATCTCAAAAATATCAAGGCATCGGTGCTCACCGTCGGCGGCTGGTTTGACGCCGAAGATCCCCAAGGCCCGCTCACCACCTATCGCAGTATCAAGGCCAGTAACCCTGGCATCTACAACGGCTTGGTGATGGGCCCGTGGGTGCATGGCGGCTGGGCACGCAATGATGGCGAACGTATCGGCATGGTGAGCTTCGCGGCAAAAACCAGCGAGTATTATCAAAAGAAAATCGTGTTTCCTTTTTTCGAGAAAAATCTGCGTCCGCC
>JANYGV010000023.1 GCA_025359285.1 Burkholderiales bacterium | reverse complement strand
GTGGATCGACAATCGGGGACGGGCTTGGAAGCAGCAGCGCGCGAGGCGCGTTACCAAGCGCTGATGAAATCGGACGCCAAATTTATTCTTACCGCGCAACATCAAACCGATCAAGCCGAAACCGTGTTGCACCAAATGTTGCGCGGCACTGGGCTGCAGGGGCTGGCGGGCATGGGCGAGGCGCGTGAACTTCGATCAGGGCAGATGTTGTTGCGACCATTGCTGAACGTGAGCCGCGACGATATCGAAAAATACGCAAAAGATAATCAAGTGAAATCAATTGAGGACGAATCCAATGACGACACGACCTACACGCGCAACTACATTCGCCATGACATTGTTCCTGTCATTGCCGCACGTTTTTCACATTACGCGAATTCACTGGAGCGCATCGCTCGTCACGCGCACGAGAGTGCGGAACTCAACGAGGCGCTGGCGAAAATTGATTTGAAATGGCATGACGAAGAGGCATATGCCAATGCCAATGCGCTCGACACGCTGCCGCTGCCACGACAAATCAACGCGCTCTACTATTGGCTGCGCTGGCAAAAACTAGCGCCTCCGACGCGGGATCAGCTTGAAGCATGGGCCGCACAATTATTTCGCGAGCCGCCGGAAGGTAAGCCGCATTTGGCGGGTGGGCATGGTTATGTGATTCGGCGGAGGCGCGATGTGTTGACGTGTGAGAAAAGTACAGATCGAAAAGCAGATTCCTCGTAACGCTGACTCGGAACGACCAAACGCTGAGTTGTCATTCCGAACGGTTTAACGTGAGAAATCCGCTTTGTCGATGCGCAACGAAACAGCAGATTCCTCGCAAAAGTATCTAGAAATGACCTTATCTGGCGCGGCGCAATGAAAGCCTAGCATTGACGAGCTTCTTGGGGCTAAAAGTGCTGTAATCGCCCGCCAATAAACGGGTTTGCACTTAAAAACGTAAGGCGGTTACGTCGAAGCAGACTTTTTACAATCTCTTTTAAACCCGACCGTCAACCTGTCCTCCGTGCTAAAATCGAGTGTTTTCATTACCTTACCGGAGTTTCTTCAAATGGCTGTTGAGCGCACTTTTTCTATTATCAAACCTGATGCGGTTGCTAAAAACGTCATCGGTCAAATTTATTCCCGTTTTGAGGGCGCTGGCCTGAGGGTCATCGCGGCTCGCATGATTCACCTTTCGCGCGCAGAGGCCGAAGGTTTTTACGCGGTTCACAAGGCGCGTCCGTTCTTTAACGATCTCGTTACGTTCATGATTTCCGGCCCGGTGATGGCGCAGGTGCTTGAGGGCGAGGGCGCGATTTTGAAAAATCGTGATTTGATGGGTGCTACCGATCCTAAAAAAGCGGCGCCGGGCACGATCCGCGCGGACTTTGCAGATTCGATTGATGCGAATGCTGTTCATGGCTCTGATGCTGCTGAAACGGCTGCGGTTGAGATTGCGTATTTCTTCCCTGCGTTGAATGTTTACTCACGCTAGGATTTGATGAAATCGATCATTCTGGCTTGGCCGGAATGATCGATAAAAAAGGGTTGTGTAATATCCCTTCAGTAAATTCAAGAGTCACGTAACAAATCGTCAGAGGACTCATAGATGGCTGTTCCCCAACACGCAAAAACGAATTTGCCGAACCTCTTGGGAATGACACTTCCTGAGATGACTTCGTTTTTTGCCGAGCTTGGCGAAAAGCCGTTCCGCGCCAAGCAGGTATTCCGCTGGATTCATCATTTTGGTGTGGATAATTTCGACGCGATGACGGATCTCGCCAAATCGTTGCGCGAGAAACTGCCGGTGGTGGCGACGATCTCGCCGCCGGTTTTAATGACCTCGCAATTGTCGACTGATGGCACCCGCAAATGGTTGCTGGACGTGGGCACGGGCAATGGGATTGAAGTGGTTTTTATTCCCGAGGATGATCGCGGCACGCTGTGTGTGTCGAGCCAAGTCGGCTGCGCGCTCGACTGCACATTCTGCTCGACCGGCAAGCAGGGATTTAATCGCAACCTCACCACCGCCGAAATTATCGGGCAGCTGTGGTGGGCGAATAAAGCATTAGGACGCAATCCCAAAGACGAACGCATCATCAGCAATGTCGTGATGATGGGCATGGGCGAACCGCTGGCGAATTTTGATTGTGTGACCAATGCGATGGACATCATGCTCGACGATCACGCGTATGGGCTGTCGCGGCGTCGCGTGACCCTTTCCACGAGCGGGAT
>JANYGV010000385.1 GCA_025359285.1 Burkholderiales bacterium | reverse complement strand
TGGACAGTTACGCATACAGCGGATTTTAATGGCGATGGCAAGGCAGATATAGTCTACCGCCACACCGACGGCAGGATTGCCATGTGGCTTATGAACGGCACTGCCTTGACCAGCGGTGCGGGATTGCGTGGACCGGGCACTTGGCAGGTAGTGCCCTAGCGTCAAATAATCTATAAATTACGCCGCCAGCCTCTCACGCGCGCTTGCGAATAATCAGGCCAATAGAAGTGGTGACGTATTGGCCGAGCCGCAATTTTAAGTGTGGGTTGTGTGAATATGGGCTATATCTACGAATTGATCGAGCGACCCATCTCCTTCATGCCAATCCATCTCAATTTTGTGGCCGTGGCTCACCAGTGTTTCAAGACCCTCTTCGATATCACAACGGCGGAAAATTACAGTTCCTTCGTTGTCAACCGTAGCTGTTCTAGAAGATATGTTGTATTCGGTCGTGTGTACGGCTACGCCGCCCGGTTTCAAACAACGCACCGAGTTGTAAATAAACGCCTGCCCAAGCTTGATAGAACCCAAATGCTCAAGCGCGCAGGCCGACCAGACAAAATCAAACCTCTCATTAAATTCGTCCGGAATATGATCATGTCGCATGTTTGAAAGCGCACACGTTCGTTGAACATCGCGGGATCGCAGAGATTGCGTTTATTGAGTATCGAAAGTTCGGACGCGTGCTCATTGGTATCTACCCAGCCGATTTTCTTGGCCTCATCCGCGGCTAAATCAGTGGCAAGAATATTGACGCCTCGACTGGCAAACAACGAACTAAGCGGTTCTTCGCCGACTGCAAAACCTAAACCAAGCCGTTCGGGATTGAGCAACCGCCGTTCTGCTAGCGCCTCGCATATAAAACAAAATTCCCATATTTTGCGATGCATATGGCCAGGTGCCTCACCCATCAAGGCAGCCCAGGCTTGGAACTCGGGCGATCGCAAGCGGTGTTCGGTACAAAGGCAGGATTTAAGCAAATTTTTACCCCATGAATTTAATCGCCTCTCCGTTGATAGCATACCGAATAAAAATTAAGCGCAACATAATCAAAACTCCAGATTTGGCGGGCTCTATAGCGGCTTTATGCTCCAAACAGCGCTCCAGCGCTTGCGCTGCTTATTTTCAGGTCTGCTTGAACAAATGAAAAAACTGGCGCGATACGGCCAGCTTTTCATTTCGGTCTTTTAAATGCAGCGTCAGTTTCTCCGGCCCTTCGCGCACGGCCCGGTCCACTGCGCTGGCGCTAACGATGGTGCCGCGATGCACCTGCCAAAACAATTCCATGTCCAAGCCCTCAATCAACTCCTTTAGCGGAATACGCACCAAGGCCTCGGCATCTCTGGTCACAATGCGCGTGTATTTCGTGTCCGATTGAAAAAATAAAATGTCATCCACATTGATCAGACGCGTTTGGTTGCCGAGCGAGGCGCGAATCCATTTCAGTTTCGGCGTGGTTGTTTTTGCATCGCGATTCAGCAGCGTTTCGAGTAAGCCCGTCAAATCACCAGGCACCGAATTCAACCGCTTTTTTAAACGCACCATGGTCGCAATCAGTCGTTCATCTTCCACCGGTTTCAGTAAATAATCGGCTGCGCCATTCTCAAAGGCATTGACGGCGAATTCATCATAGGCAGTCACAAAAACAATATGTGTTGAATCGTCCAATTCTGCTGCGACCTCCAGCCCGGTTTTGCCCGGCATGCGAATATCGAGGAACGCAATCTGCGGTTTATGTTTTGCGATTAGCGAAGCTGCCTCGGTGCCGTTTTCGGCCTGCCCCACGATGACGAGCGCCGGCCATACCCGCGCAAGGGCATCGCGCAGACGTTCGCGCATCAGTTTTTCGTCTTCGGCGATAATCGCAGTCGGCATTTATTCCTCCTTCGGGCTTATTTTCTCAGCGGGAACCGAGAGCGTTGCCACGAACCCACGAGGCATATTCGCCATCGTCTTCAGCGCAGCCCGCTCGCCATAGATAGCTTGGAGGCGATCACGAATATTACCGAGTCCCACGCCACTTTCTAGGCGATTCATCAGACCGTCTGCTTGCACCACACCTCGCCCCGTGTCGCTGACACAAATGGTGAGCTGTCCATCCACCGTTCGCTGCGCAACCACATCAATACGCCCGCCCGCAGGCTGTGGCTCAAGTCCATGCTTGATTGCGTTTTCAACCAGCGAAATCAGCATGGCAGGCGGAATACTTTCATTCACCAGCGCGCGAGGCAAATCAAGACTGAACTCAAGACGTTCATCCATGCGCGTTTTCATAATCAAAAGATATGACTCGACCATACTGAATTCGCGCTCGAGGGTGGTGCACTCCTCACGCAAGCCACTCAAGCCACCGCGCAGAAACGTGATGAGCTGCGCCGTCAGTTTGCTGGCTTCAGGCGACCGGGCTTCGGCAAGATGTTGCACGCTCGCCAGCGTATTGAACAAAAAATGCGGCTCTACCTGCGCCTGCATAAGCCGCAGCTTTGCGTCGGTGAGCTGACGCGCAACCCGTTCTTGCCGCGCTAAGGCTTTAAGTTCTTCGTTTTTTCGAATCAACAAATTGCGCCGAAGCTGCAAAAGTGCGGCCGTCAATAACCCATAAATAACACCCGCCACCAAACCCGCAATCAAAACTGGGA
>JANYGV010000024.1 GCA_025359285.1 Burkholderiales bacterium | reverse complement strand
GCGGCAATTGCGGCTAAATTAGCAGTCAAGGGAGAATACAAAAATGGCAAAAAGAGAACCGGGTGAGCGCCGTCGCGCCATCCTGCATATGTTGGCCGAAATGTTGGAACACCCAAAAGGCGAAAAAATTACCACCGCACTTCTGGCGAAAAAACTGGACGTGTCGGAAGCCGCACTCTACCGACATTTCGCCAGCAAGGCGCAAATGTTTGAGGGCTTGATTGAGTTTATCGAAGAGACCGTTTTTTCACTCGTCACCAAAATTCAGACCGATCCGCTCACCAAAGAGGATGGCATGAAGCAGCTCGAAAGTACGGTCGCGATGCTGCTCAATTTTGCGCAAAAAAATATCGGCATGACGCGCGTGCTGATCGGTGACGCGTTGGTCAACGAGGATGAGCGGCTGCAGGTGCGGATGAATCAGCTGCATGATCGCCTAGAAGCTTCGCTGCGCCAATCTGCGCGGCTCGCGGCAGCGTCGGGCGCACTACATGCGTCGCTGGATGCAAATGCTTATGCGAATACGCTGATGGCCTACATTGTCGGGCGCTGGCATCAGTTTGCTAAATCGGGCTTTAAACGCACGCCAACCGAAATGTGGTCACAGCAGTGGCCGATTTTTTCGGGCTGATTTTTGCATCATGTCGTCTGAGTTTGATCCCGTCAGCGAACAGCTCCAGGCCTACAACACCGGCGATTTGGAACGTTTCTTGGCGTGCTACGCCTCGGGTTGCGTAGTCGATGATGGGGCGGGTAATCGCCTGCTCACCGGCCTTGCGGAGATGCGGCCGCGCTACGACGCGCTATTCAAATCGTCGCCGAATCTGCATTGCGAAATTATTCATCGCACCCGAATTGGTCATTATGTGATTGACGAAGAGCGGATCGCGGGTCGCGTACCGGCGATGAGCCACGCGGTGGTGATCAATCGCGTAAAGGATGGGTTAATTGAGCACGTTCGCTTTCTGCGCGAAATCGATTGACTCGTTTCATTACGGCGCGCCAGTGGCCGTCCGTCAGCGGACATATTTTGATGGCTGAATTAAGGCTCGAAACTGAGCGCTTACTGGTGGCCCTGCCACGGCCTGAAGATGCCGCGCTGGCGCTGCCTTTTTTGAGTTTAATCGCGACCATTTCGCGCCGTGGCGACCCACGAACCTGAAGGGATGTTCACGCAGGCTTATTGGGACGCGCAGATAGCACTGATGCACGCCAGTTTTGAATCAGGGGCGCAAATTCGGCTATGGATTTGGGCGAAAAATGATTCATCCAGAATAATCGGTACGATCGGCTTCTCGCAGATTTTTCGGGGGCCATTTTCGTCCTGCATGTTGGGCTATCAAATCTGTCAGTCTGCGGAGGGAAAAGGATTGATGCGCGAGGCGCTGCAGGCAGCCATTCAGTACATGTTCACGACGCAACGGCTACATCGAATCGCCGCGGGTTATCGGCCAGAAAATGTTCGCAGCGGACGATTGCTGGCGCGGCTTGGCTTCCACATCGATGGCTACTCAAAAAAATATCTTTTCATCGATGATGACTGGCGGGATCATATTCTGGTCAGCCGCATTAGCGACGCGTTTCAACCGACTTGGCTGGTAAAAGCTAAACCCTAGACTAGCAGCGGAGTTTGGAGGATTTTCGTTCCAAAATGCGCGCCTATACTAGGGTTTCATTTTCGCCCAGCTATTCCCGATGCTGTTTGGGCTTCGGTAGAGCAGGAGCAGCAACAGGTGCTGGCAGGGCAGCGCCGCGCACGCTGAGTGCGATTTCCAACATGGTTTCGAGCCGTATCACGCGCTCGGTCAAATTCTCAATTTTGGCTTGCTGGGATTTCATTGCAGCGGTTTGCTGGGTCACCTTGTCTTCCAGCTTGATGACGGATACCAGCGCACCCCAAATACGATCAGTGACTCCCATGTTGCTAGGCGACGGCTTTTTTGGATCGACTGGCTTTGGCTTCCATGGCGGCAATGCGTTTATTGCTCGCGGTGATGAAGGCGAGGGCATCATCGATTGACGCTGCCGCTCGGTCAGCCGCGACCTTGGCCGCATCCGCTAAAGCCCCAAGCTCGGCTTCACTGTCGGCGGATTGGAATGCCGTTGCGCCGCGCCGCATGAGCTCAGAAACAGGCATGCCCAGTTTCTTTGCTTTGGCTGAGATAAAGGTTTTTTCTTTCGATGTTGCCTGAACTACAATTCGTTCAACCGCTGTTGCTACCATGTCGTTCTCCCAATACCTATTTAACGCTGTAAATCATATGTACATGGACATTATATGTACATCGTGGTTCGCGTCAATACCTTGTGCGGCTACCGTTTGCTAACCCAACAACACAAATAAAAACCCCCGCATGTGCGGGGGTTTTTATCGAAAGAACGAATGCCTGTATTTGGATGATTAAGTTACCGCATTTACCATTGCGCTCTCAAGCGCATTTACCATCGACAAGCATTGGCACAAGTATTTGCACTTAGACAGCCGCTTTTTTCTTGCGCTTCATCAAACCCAAGCCAGCCAAACCAAGACCGAGCAGGCCGAGCGACGCTGGTTCAGGAACTTGCGCGAAAACAGCTAAATCCTGATGTGTGGGGCTTTGCCATACCGTCAACGTGTAATTGCTAGTACCGGGCAGATTGTTCAACCAACCTTGTGCGATACCAATGGCTGCGCTTGATGCACCCCATACCGTGAAATTGCCGGTGCTGAGGTTGTAAGGGCGACCTATCGTCTCGTTCACAATTTCCCAAATGGCCAGCTGAAATGCGGCAGAAGTGGTGGCGTTGTTAACCAGGCCTAGCGACTCGGTTGCGAGGCGTCCGAGGGCGTTGGCTCTATAGGCACCTAAAGCGGAAATACCACTGACCAAGCTGTAATCGGTAATGGTCGGGCCAAAATATGTATTTTGAAAAATATCGACGCACCATGATGCGAAATTTTGGGTGCCATCGGAGGTGTTGAACGCGCCAGCATAGGTGTAGGCGGTTTCGTTTGGTGTGTCGTTATGAATTGTCACCGTCGTGGGTGCCGTGTACTGCATACCGGTGACGGTGATTGGCGAAGCCGAGACCGAGGTGTTTGCACACATCAGCACTGCGCCTGCTACTGCGATGCCCAGAATGGTTTTAAATGATTTCATGGAAAATCCTAAAGTGTTTTATATAAAAACTAAAATGCGCGCAACCATTATAGCAATCACCGTGCCAATAAAATTATCGTTTATAAATCAAGATGTTAACTATGCGTGCCGTTCATAGAAATACCTTGTTGTAAAATAATCGGACACTTTTCCTATGTTGAAGGCGCCAGAATTCGATTTGGCAATTTTGCATAATTAGTGCTGCATTTTATGCAACACACTGTTAACCGTTTTGAGCGCAAATTGCATGAGCGCGGACAACCAGACAACATTTAACCAAGCGAATCAGCCCAGATATTTTTGGCCCACGTCATCGCGTATTGCCCCTCCAGCTCGCTCGCGCTGCTTGACACGCCGCCCGCACCCGGCACGGTCTTCATGGTTTTGTCTTTTTCGTCATATTTATGGATGGATGCGACATGGACTGCTTTCTCCGCTGATACAAAGCTATAGCAGGTGTTGGTCAACGTTGGACTGGCGCTCGGCTGCTCGCCCGTCAGTAGTGCGACCACTGCCGCGGCACAAGCTTTGCCATGCGCATTAGCCATGTGAGCGGATTTCGGCATCAGTGGCGCGATTTGTAGCGCGTCACCCAGCAGGTGTACGCCCGGTACGTTCTTCGCCTCGTAGGTGAGCCAATTGATTTCACACCAGCGTTTATTGGCGGTGATGAACGAGTTGGCAATAGCTCCAGCTTTCATTGGCGGCAATACGTTCAGCACATCGGCTTTGACATCTTCCACTTCGAGCTTGGCGGTCATGGTGCGTATATCAACATCCACAACCTTTGAATTGGGGCGGTACTCGATCATGCCGGCATACATTTCAGCAAACGCTTTTTTGAAGAGCCCAGGTTTGGAAACAATGTCCATGTTGGCGTCCAAAATCAGTACCTTCGATTTTGGTTTTGATTGCTTCAAATACGTGGCCACTTGACAGGCACGCTCGTATGGCCCGGGCGGGCAGCGATAGGGCGCTTCCGGAATGGATATGGCGACCACGCCGCCGTCAGCCATGCTCTCCAGCTGTTTACGCAAGGCCAGTGTTTGGGGCCCTGCTTTCCATGCGTGCAAGACACGATCCTGTGCTGCAGCGTTGTTGAGGCTTGGTAACAGGTCATACATGAAATCAACGCCGGGTGAAACAATCACCCGGTCAAACGGGATCGATTCTCCGCTGGCAAGCCGGACGACTTTTTTGTCCGGATCAATAGCGCTCGCTTCGCCACGCACCATTTTGACGCCGTACTTTTTTTGCAATGTGTCGTAGCTCAGGGTGATGTCTTTCATCGACTGCGAGCCACCCAGCACCAAATTTGACATTGGGCACGATACAAACTCAGCATTGCGCTCGATCATGGTGACGTCAATATTGGGCCCCCACATCTTTATATATTTCGCGACGGTTGCCCCGCCATAACCGCCGCCTACCACGACCACCTTCGGGCCGCTGGCACCAATAGTTGCGCAACCAGATACCGTGGCAACAGCGCCTACGGCGGCACTATTCTTAAGAAACTTCCTGCGCCCACTGGTCGAATTGCTAATCGCGGTTTTCATGTTTTTCCTTATTTTTTCTGAGTGGAAAAAAATCCCGCCATTGCGGTGATCTCGGCGTCCGAATAACCCTTTGAGATTTGATGCATCAACGTCGCCTCGCGTTTGCCTTCTTTGAACAGCTTCATCTGATTTATAAAATAATCTTTGTCCAATCCGGCTAATCCGCCCACCGCGCCCCCGACGCTATTACCGTTGGTGCCGTGGCACGCTGAACAGTTAGCCGCGAGTGACCTCACGCCCAGAGGCGTCAGGTTGGCCGCAGCGAATGCGGCGGTGGGCGGCGGGGTAGGCGTGGGAGCGGATGTGGGAGTGGGTGTTGGGGACGGGGCGGCGGCAGGCGCTTGTGCAAACGCGGTTCCGAATACGACGGAGATGATAGCCGCGATGAAGCGTTGAGATATTTTGATCGTCACGAATTTCTCCTAGGATACAGTCATCAATAATTATATTTTTAAAGTTTTTTTCGCCATTTTTCAAGCTATTTTCCCAGCATAACGCAAGTGCTTCCCGCGCGTGAAGACAAAACAAAATGGCTCCGAAACGAAGCCATTTTGGGACAACCTATTTACTGTTAACCAATGTTCAGTTTTCCTGCGTCACTGGCTCTTTCTCTTCGCTAATATCAAGCTTTACTTTACCGTCAGCATCGACGTCGATCGAAACTTTGCCGCCATTGGCCAAACGACCAAACAACAGCTCATCCGCGAGCGCGCGACGAATCGTGTCCTGAATCAGACGTGACATCGGTCGTGCACCCATCAGCGGGTCGAAACCATTTTTGGCGAGATATTTCTTTAAACCTTCGGTGAAGGTGGCTTCAACTTTTTTCTCCGTCAGTTGCGCTTCTAACTGCATCAGGAATTTATCCACCACCTGCAGAATGATTTTCTCGTCCAGCGGCGCAAATGAAATCGTTGCATCCAGACGATTGCGGAATTCAGGCGTAAACATGCGCTTGATTTCAGCCATTTCATCACCGGCTTTTTTATCGTTCGTAAAGCCGATGCTGGATTTGGATAATTCCGACGCACCTGCGTTGGTGGTCATCACGATCACCACGTTGCGGAAGTCAGCCTTGCGACCGTTGTTATCCGTCAGCGTGCCATGATCCATCACCTGCAGCAAGACATTATAAATATCCGGATGTGCTTTTTCGATTTCATCCAGCAGCAAAACGGAATACGGATGCTTGGTGATGGCTTCTGTCATCAAGCCGCCCTGATCGAAACCCACATAGCCGGGAGGCGCGCCAATCAAGCGCGACACGGCATGACGCTCCATGTATTCCGACATGTCGAAGCGAATTAACTCCACGCCTAAAATAAACGCAAGCTGTTTCGCGACTTCGGTTTTACCCACACCGGTCGGGCC
>JANYGV010000379.1 GCA_025359285.1 Burkholderiales bacterium | reverse complement strand
GTTTATTATCGGACCAAGCCTTACGCTGAGGTCGTTTTTGTCCATCTTTATATAGCCATAAGGGAACGATCGATAGGGTGTTCTTCCCCCGCAAGTCCTGCCCGGCAAGCTCAGTTTAATGTTGTCAAATGAAGTAGGCTTGGCAGGAATCATCACGGCGTTTCCAAGTAATTTTGGAGTCGGATCACCTTCCAGTTTTAGCACGGTAATTTGCCCGGTGGGCTGCTGGCTCGTTGCCCGCTCGCCAGCAATAAAAATATCGTCGTCAGCCGAAATAAATACTTTTCGCTGCGAATAAAAATTTTGGGTCGAGTTGGGCGTTATGGACACATAGCCCGATCCATTCTCGCCAAAGGTCGGATCAAAGGCGCCTTGCGCGTCGAGACGAATCGCGCGCGGGCGATTGATGTCTGCTCTGGCGAGTGCAACGACGTCTTGTATTTGATATCCCACCAGCACGACTTTACCGTTGCTCTGTACCGCTGCATCATCAACGATTGAGACCGGGAGCGCGGGGCTTGGGCCGCTAAATGAAGTGCCGCCTACGGCGATAAACGGTAGTTCAGTGACACCTGCAGTACCTTTTTTCTTGTTGAGTTTTCCCCCAGCATCAAACCAAACGACATTAGATGGCGTTGCGGTGCTGAGACTTTCTGTGTCGTACACCAAAGCGGATCCACCATCTGGAAGTGCGAGCAGCCGATTAAAGCGCGGCAGCCCTTTCACCGGCACCGTCTCCGCAGCGCTGAGACTCGCGTCAAGCGTACCGTCAGTATTAATTCGTTTCAGGCATACCGCCGAGGTTCCCGGCAGATTGACCGAGACCGATACGAGGATTTTTCCATCAGTCTGGCGAACGGCGGCTGCAAGTCTGCCGGCAGACGCGCCTCCTTGGCAGGTAAAAAGCGTAGCGAAATCTGGGCGAAATGTAGCGTCGAATCGGCCATCCCTATCAAATCGATATACTGGAAATGGGGCGACGATATCGCCAGCAAGCCTCGCCCCAAAACTGCCAAAAACAATCAGCGCCCCATCGGGGGCCGCAAGGATAACTGGATTGGAGTCCGGTAGGCTAAGCAGACGCGGCGAGAGGCCCGCGTAACCCGCATCAATACTGCCATCAATGTTGAAGCGTTGAGCCTCAATGTAGGCGCCTGCAACACCACCTGTTCCAACGGCGTAGCAATCCGGTCCAGTTGAACAGTATTGACCACGCGTTTGCAACATGAGTGATTTGCCGCCATCGATGGGGAAGGCGGTTAGTCCTGACAAATAATCGTTTCCCGACGCACTCAACCTTTGCACCCCTGCGCCAGCGAAGCCAGGATCTGGTGCACCGGTTGAAAGCAACCGGACGAACAATGTGGGCGAATCAATGCGTGGTGCATATGCCGTTACTGTCGTATTTTTACCAAGGAGCATTACCCTGCCGATCGCATCCACACTGAACGACGACACGACCTCTTTCCCGCCGCGAACAGGATCGGGCGGCAACGAATAGAACCCATCTTGACCAAACGTACGGTCTGTTGAGCCCGGTGCAGCGAACCCTAAGGAAATGTTGCAGCCGATGAAAACGGCGGTGACTGAAAATATTTTGTTAAAAATCGACATTCCGACTCCCGCCCGCGCAACTTAATTACGAAAGGCGCAAGCGTGGCATGAATGAATTACAAGGCCTCACTGCAGGTGGCGTTTCGTTGTTGGCAACTTCAACACGTGCTCAGCACCACCAAACTCTTTAGAGTAAGCACGCTGATAATCGCAGTCGTGAGTAAATCAACTTCGCTGGTGCATCGTTGCCTTTGAATGGCGATGATTGGCAGGCAATTTATGGATACGGGGGGCAGCTCTGAGTGGGACGAGGGATTTAGTCGGGCTAATTGAGCGGAGACACGCATGCGTCTCCGCATTTGCCTGAGGCGGATCGTTGGCGCGCTTATTAATGCCCGCTGGCACAGTAAAAAACCAGAACCGCCTATCGGCTGGCGTCGTCAGGCCATTTCATTCGCTAAGCCGCATGGGTGCTAGACTTTGATGTTCAGAGTTTTTTAGCCGTAGCCCGAACGGCGGACGCAGCCAACTTATTCGTTTCACCAATTCGTAGGTCGCGAAACAAGTCAGCGCCGTAGAAAAAATGAGCACCACCGCTTCAATCGCCAGCGGCAACTTTAGCGTTTGTAGATTGTGTGCGTAGACGACAATCGCGGTTTGATGAATGATGTAAAACGGAAAAATAGCCTCGGTTAAATAACGTCGTGCCGCGCCATCTCGATTCAGCCATAGGCGGCCAAAGCCCAAGATAGCGAGGATCACGCACCATTGATCCGCTGCGCGCACGACGCGTTGAAAATATCGTACGGCATCAGGCGGCGGCGAGGCGTCGCTGTAATACGAACCATAAATCACAATAAACACGTACGACGCGACGGCAACCCACAAGCAGAGCCAGCGTCGCCGCACAATGACCGACGACACCGCTTCAGATCGTATAAACATAAAGCCGAATAAAAACACAAACAAGTAGTTCGAATGGTTATACCAATCGTAGGTGAGGTTGTGGGTGGAGGGGAATAGGCTGACGAGGAACAAGCGGCAGATCGCGAGGATGACCAGAGGCCAGATAATCACGCCCCAGCCGCCGCGAGCCAATAAAAATCGCTCCAGATAGGCCGTCAAATTTTTCATGCTTTGTGGCGCGAGTGCGAGCGCCGCCGCCAGCAACATCGTATAGGCCCACAAATACGCGACGAACCATAGATGGTTCCACGTCGGTAAGTCCAGACAATCTTTGCCGCGACAAAAGCTATGATCGGCGGCGAAATAGCGCGCCAAAAATGCGAAGTAGCCGCCGCCATATTGTAATTTTTCAACGACTTCGTAATAAGGCTGCGGTGGCACCACCACCAGCATGCCAAAAATTAGTGGAATCAACAGCCGCCAAGAGCGTGATTTTGCAAGCTTGCCCGCGGTGATTTTGTCCATCATGAAACTGGTTGCCGCACCGGAAACCAGGAACAGCAGCGCCAAGCGCCACGGTGCGGTCAGTTCCATCAGCGGCTCAATCAGCGTGGATGCGTGGGGACTTTTGACATGCCAATCCCAGCTCACGTAAAACATACTGATGTGATAAAAAATTAGCAGCCCGAACGCGATGATGCGAATCCAATCAAGATCGAATCGGCGGGACGAAACAATTGGCGGGAATGTGTTCATGGGAGCGATCCAGATGAAAACATCAGGCTAGGGCGATGTCGGCAAACTTGCAGCCGATTTGTGGCGAGTGGTTCTAAATTTGTGGCGAGCGGATTTTATCGTCCAGCTGGTTGAAAAATTCTTGTCGATAGCGGCGGCTGAGACGGATTTTCTCGCCACTTTTCAGCACTAGCAGCGCGTCGCCACTCATCAACGGTTTGATCTCGGCAAGATGCTGGATGTTGACGGCACTAGAGCGGTGAATACGGACGAATTTTGATGCGTTTGTGTTTTCGTTCGCATTTTCGTTGGTGTTTTCGGCGGCATCAATGGTGGCGCTGGCCACGTGCTCCAAAAATGCAGTCAAGGTAATTCGTTGCAAGGCGCTTTCGTGTCCCACGTGCAGCCGACAATAGTTGTCTTCCGCCTCGACCCATGTAATCGAATCCAGCGCAATCTGTTTGGGTTTGCCGTGCTCTAGTGGGGAAAAAATCGGCAGTGCCGATGACGCTAGGTGTGTGCGTTTGATCATGGCGAGCGCCGACGAAATGCGCTGCTGACGTTCTGCCGGAAGTTGCGTATTCAAACGCTGGCGGACGCGGTGCAGTGTCGCCTGCAGGCGCTTAGCGGTGTACGGCTTCAACAAGTAATCGACTGCATTTAGTTCAAAGGCGCGAGTGGCGTGTTCGCTAAATGCGGTTATAAACACCACCAGTGAATATGATGAAACCTGTGCCGCCACATCAAGCCCGGTGATGCCCGGCATTTGAATGTCTAGAAAGCTGACCTCCGGGCGCAACGACTCCGCCAGTGCCGCTGCTTGGGTGCCGTTTTCTGCTGCGGCCACTACCGCAATATCGGGCTCAGCGGCCAGCAGGCGTGCTAGCTTGCGACGCGCTGCAGGCTCGTCTTCAGCAATCATGACTCGCATTACCATGCCTTGCTCGCAGGCAGTTTAATCAGCACTTCAACGCCCAGTGGTTTGAGCGAGGTGAGTGTCATGCTCGCGCGGTTTGCGTACATTTGATTGAGCCTGGCGCGCGTGTTGGCGAGCCCGATGCCGCCGTCACGCGTATCCCGCTCAAGATCGCCAACGTCTGCACTGATGCCTAGACGCAGCTCGCCCTCAACAGTCTCTCCTGAGACCTTGATGTTGGCGGGCAAACTGGTTTTTTCAACACCGTGATGAACCGCATTTTCAATCAACGGCAATAGCAACAGGCAAGGAATCAAGCACCCGCGTGCCGCATCATCACAATCAATTTGCACCTGCACTCGTTCACCAAATCGTGCCGCCATGATGTCGAGATACGGCTCGAGAATATGCAGCTCTTCACGCAGTGTGTGCTGCGTCTGGTTCGACAACGCCAGCGTGCTGCGCAGCAAGTCGCCGAGTCGTTCCAGCACTTGGTCGGCTCGCGCGACGTCTTCGCTCATCA
>JANYGV010000019.1 GCA_025359285.1 Burkholderiales bacterium | reverse complement strand
GCGAGCTCAGTCGAACATGCGAGCCCAGCAGGCCCAGCACCGACCACGGCGATACGCTTTTTATTCTGCGTTTTGGTGAAGACCATTTCCGTTTCATGGCATGCACGCGGGTTCACCAAACATGAAGCGAGCTTTTGCTGGAATACATGATCGAGACACGCTTGATTACAGCCGATGCACGTATTGATATCGAGTGCGCGATTGGCAGCCGCCTTATTCACAAATTCCGGATCGGCCAAGAGGGGCCGCGCCATCGACACCATATCGGCACTCCCGCCCGCGAGAATTTCTTCACCGACCTCGGGCGTGTTGATGCGGTTGGTGGTGATAAGCGGAATACTCACCTCGCCTTTTAATTTTTTGGTAACCCACGCAAATGCGCCGCGCGGCACCGAGGTGGCAATGGTCGGCACGCGTGCTTCGTGCCAGCCGATGCCGGTGTTAATCAGGGTCGCGCCTGCGCGCTCAATGCCTTTTGCGAGCATCACCACTTCTTCCCACGATTGGCCTTCCGGCACGAGATCGAGCATCGATAGCCGATAGATGATGATGAAGTCTGTACCGACGGCTTCACGCATCCGCGAGACGATTTCTATCGGCAATTGCATGCGGTTTTCGTATGCGCCGCCATATTTATCGGTGCGTTTGTTGGTGGCGGTCGATAAAAATTCGTTGATGAAATAACCTTCCGAGCCCATCACCTCCACACCGTCGTAGCCCGCCTCTTTCGCCAGCTTACCCGCGCGTATAAAACATTTAATCTGCCGCTCAATACCGCGTAGCGATAATTCACGCGGCGTGAATGGCGTAATCGGTGATTTAATTTTTGACGGGGCCACCGAAAACGGCGAATAGCCGTAACGTCCCGCATGCAAAATTTGCAACGCGATTTTGCCGCCCGCTTTATGAACTTCTTCCGTGATGATGCGATGCGATTTCGCCGCGCGTGAGGATGCGAGGCGCGACCCAAACAGGGTCAACCAGCCTTCCACGTTTGGCGCAAACCCACCGGTCACGATCAAGCCCACACCGCCCCGCGCACGCTCCGCAAAATAGGCAGCGAGCTTCGGAAAATCTTTTGCCTTGTCTTCAAGACCGGTGTGCATCGAGCCCATCAGCACGCGGTTTTTTAATGTGGTGAAACCGAGATCGAGTGGGGCCAAAAGATGTGGGTAAGGAGAAATCATGTGCGCTTTCTATGCTTTTAATATTTTTTCAAATCGATACGATGTACGAATATTAGTGTATCCAATGCGCTCATAAAACGCATGTGCTTCGCTTCGATGCGCACCCGAACTGAGCTTGACGCGATCATAGCCACCGTCACGCGCCCATTCTTCGGCGCACAACATAAGCGCGCGGCCCGCGCCCTTGTCGCGTGCGGCCTCGTCCACAACAATGCCGCCCACTTCGGCATAACGCCCCACTTCAATACGATCAATGGTGTGGACATGTAGCCAACCAATGACGGTTTGCTTGCCATCCAATGCAACAAAAAGTCCGTTTCCGCTGCTTGCCGCAATTCTGATAAAGCGATCACGCAATTCAGTTTCTGAAACAGGGTAGCCCAGTTGTGCGCTCAATCCGGCAACAGGTTTTACGTCAGCCTCCATCATTTTTCGGATCGTAATCAATATCCACTTTCAAAACAAAACGGGGCGCGCAATTTCGCGCACCCCGTTATTTCGCGTCGCCAATTTTTTACAAAACCGACTTCAACAATCTGCCCATATCGGCCGGATTCTTGGTGACTTTAATGCCGCACTCTTCCATCACCGCGAGTTTTTCCTGCGCGGTACCTTTGCCACCAGAAATAATCGCGCCCGCATGGCCCATGCGTTTTCCCGCAGGCGCGGTTACGCCAGCAATAAAACCAACCACCGGTTTTTTCATGTGATCTTTAATCCAGCGCGCGCAGGTTTCTTCGTCATCGCCGCCGATTTCACCGACCATAATCACCGCATCGGTTTCAGGATCGTCATTAAACATTTTCATCACATCAAGATGCTTCATGCCATTCACCGGATCGCCACCAATACCAACGCACGACGATTGGCCCAAGCCCAAATCCATCAACTGACCCACCGCTTCATAAGTCAACGTGCCCGAGCGCGAGACCACGCCGATGCGACCTTTTTTGTGGATGTGGCCCGGCATGATGCCGATCTTGATCTCTTCAGGCGTAATGACACCGGGGCAATTTGGCCCAATCAAGATCGTGCTCTTGCCGCGCATTTTGTAGCGGGTGTTAATCATGTCCTGAACCGGAATGCCTTCGGTAATACAGATCACCAACTCAAGGCCCGCCTCGACGGCTTCATCGATTGCAGCAGCCGCATAAGGCGGTGGCACATAGATCACGGATGCGGTGGCACCGGTTTGCTTGACGGCCTCGGCCACGGTTTCAAAAATCGGGATGCCCTCATACGACTGGCCGCCTTTTTTAGGCGTCACACCCGCCACAAAACAATTGGCGCCGTTTGCATATTCTTTGCACATTTTGGTGTGGAACATACCGGTTTTACCGGTGATGCCTTGGGTAATAACTTTGGTATTTTTATTGATCAAGATGCTCATTATTGGGTTCCCTTTGCAGCTTGGTCTTTTGCAGCTGCCACGACACGCTCAGCGGCTTCCGCCATGTTGTTCGCCGAGATAATCGGCAAGCCTGAATCTTTCAGAATTTGGCGGCCGAGT
>JANYGV010000305.1 GCA_025359285.1 Burkholderiales bacterium | reverse complement strand
CTCACCGTCGGCATCACGCACCACGCGCAAGATGCGCTCGGCGATCTGGTTTATATCGAGTTGCCGGCTGTGGGCAAGCAACTTAAAGCGGGCCAGGAAGCCGTGGTGCTCGAATCTGTCAAAGCAGCATCGGATGCGTATTCGCCTGTCGCGGGTGAAGTAATTGCGGTCAATAAAGCGGTTGCCGATTCGCCCGAATCGTTGAACGCCGCACCTTACGATGCATGGTTGTTCAAGCTAAAACCCGCGGCGGATGCATCGCTCAGCGGTATGCTTGATGCCGCAGGCTACGCCGCGAATATCGGCGCGACATAAATTTTAGGATACAGAAAATGAATCGAATCGAATTTTCAACTCTCGAAGCGCACGATGGTTTTATCGGGCGTCATATCGGCCCATCAGCAGATGAGCAACAAGCGATGTTGAGCGTACTCAAACGCAAAACACTTGACGCATTGATTGATGAAGTCGTGCCCACGCGCATTCGTTCGCGGGATGCACTCGCGTTGCCCGCTGCACAAAACGAGCCCGAAGTATTGGCCGCGATGAAAGCAATGGCGAAAAAAAATAAAGTGTTTAGAAGTTATTTGGGCATGGGCTATTACGGCACGCATACGCCGAATGTGATTTTGCGTAACGTGCTGGAGAACCCGGCGTGGTACACCGCCTATACGCCGTATCAGCCCGAAATTGCGCAAGGCCGCCTGGAAGCGCTGATTAATTTTCAAACGATGGTGAGTGATCTCACGGGGCTGGATATTGCGAATGCATCGCTGCTGGATGAAGCGACTGCGGCCGCGGAAGCGATGACGCTGGCGCGCCGTTTTGCGAAGGCCGAGAGCAATGTATTTTTTGTCTCAAACCGCTGCCATCCGCAGACGATTGCTGTGATTCAAACGCGCGCGCAAGGTTTCGGTATTGAGGTCAAAGTGGGCGACGAAGCGAATGCAGTGAATGAGAATATCTTCGGCTTGTTATTGCAATATCCCGCGTCCACGGGCCGTGTAATCGATTACCGCAATCTTATTTTGAATGTGCAAACCAAAGGTGTCGTCGTTACGATGGCGGCTGATTTATTGAGCTTGGCGTTGCTCACGCCACCGGGCGAGCTGGGCGCGGATATTGCCATTGGCACCACGCAGCGCTTCGGCGTACCAATGGGTTTTGGCGGCCCGCATGCGGCCTATCTTGCGTGCAAGGATGCTTACAAGCGCCAGCTACCGGGCCGCTTGGTGGGTGTGTCGATCGACAACATGGGTAATCCCGCGTATCGCTTGACGCTGCAAACACGCGAGCAACATATTCGCCGCGAAAAAGCGACCAGCAATATTTGCACCGCGCAAGTGTTGCTCGCCGTAATGGCGGGCATGTATGCAACCTATCACGGCCCCGCCGGATTGCGCCGTATTGCAACCTATGTGAATCGCGTGGCCGCGACGTTCGCTGAAGGCTTGCGCGAGCTCGGTTTCACGCTAGCGGATGAATCATTTTTTGACACGGTTTTGGTTGACACAAGTGGCAATACAAGCGGCAAAACCGAGCAGATTTTGGTTCGCGCGCGCGCACATGAAATCAATTTGCGATTGGTTGATGCGAACACGCTAGCCGTATCGGTGGATGAAACAACCACGAAAGCCGATGTTGAGATCTTGTGGAAAGTATTCAGTGATGACAAACAATTGTCATTCACAGAAATCGAAAAACGCTCGAAGGATTCACTACCAGCAAGTTTGAATCGCACGTCCGCTTACCTTACACATCCGGTGTTTAACCGCCACCATTCCGAAACCGAAATGCTGCGTTATTTGCGCAGCTTGTCGGACAAAGATTTGGCGCTGGATCGCACCATGATTCCGCTCGGCTCATGCACCATGAAGCTGAATGCGACGGCGGAAATGATTCCCGTTACCTGGCCAGAATTCTCCAATATGCATCCGTTCGTGCCCGAAGATCAAAGCATAGGCTATCGCGAAATGATCGCGAGCCTCGAGAAATCATTATGTGAAATCACCGGCTACGATGCTGTTTCACTCCAGCCGAATTCCGGCGCGCAGGGCGAATTTGCGGGCATGCTGGCCATTCAGGCTTACCATCGCGCACGCGGCGAAGGCCATCGCAATATTGTTTTAATCCCCAGCTCCGCACACGGCACCAATCCTGCGTCGGCACAGATGGTCGGCATGGACGTGGTGGTCGTGGCGTGCGACGCCGCGGGCAATGTAGATGTCGCGGACTTGACGCGCCTGGCTGAGGCGCACAGTAAAAATCTTGCCGCGTTGATGGTGACGTATCCTTCGACACACGGTGTGTTTGAAGATGCGATTGTCGATATTTGCGATCTCATTCACCAGCACGGCGGGCAGGTGTATCTCGATGGCGCGAATATGAATGCGGTGGTGGGCGTCGCCAAGCCGGGCAAATTCGGCGCGGATGTGTCGCATTTAAATTTGCATAAAACTTTTTGTATTCCGCACGGTGGCGGCGGCCCTGGTGTGGGCCCGGTGGCGGTGCGCGCGCATCTGGCACCGTACTTGCCGTCGCGTTTGGGTATTGATATGAATGGTGCCGTTGGGCCGGTATCGGTTGCGCCTGCAGTTGGGCCGGTATCGGCCGCTCCTGCAGTTGGGCCGGTATCGGCCGCTCCTTATGGTAGCGCGGGCATTCTCGCGATCTCGTGGGCCTATATCGCGCTCATGGGCAGCGAAGGGCTCACGCAGGCGACCAAGGTGGCGATTTTAAATGCGAATTACATTGCCACGCGCTTAGCACCCCATTACCCGATTTTGTATTCGGGTCACAACGGTTTGATCGCGCACGAATGTATTCTCGATGCGCGCCCACTGAAAGAAAAAAGTGGCGTGAGCGCGGAAGATATTGCGAAACGATTAATCGATTATGGTTTTCACGCGCCCACGTTGTCGTTTCCGGTCGCCGGAACATTGATGGTTGAGCCCACCGAGAGCGAATCAAAATTCGAGCTGGATCGTTTTATTGATGCGATGATTTCGATTCGTCACGAGATTCGTTTGATCGAAGACGGCAAGCTCGATCGCGATGACAACCCGCTGAAAAACGCGCCGCACACCGCGCAAGTGATGATGGCCGAATCGTGGGTGCACGATTACACGCGCGAGATGGCCGCGTTCCCACTGCCCGCCATCAAGCACACCAAATATTGGCCGCCGGTGGGGCGCGTGGACAATATTTACGGCGATAAAAATGTATTTTGTAGTTGCCCGCCGTTGCTGACGTATCAGACAGATGTAGTGGAAGCGGCGGAGTAAATACTAGCACTGGAGCGGTGTTTAGAGCATTTTTGCTTTGAACGCCGCTCTGAATAACGAGGTTTATTTTCGTAGGTCAGGTAGCTGCAAAACCTGACTTACAGGATTTGTTCTAATCTAAAACGCCCGGAACCGATGATCGTTCTGATCGAGTTCCGTTTTCAATAGCGCGTAATCGGGACACATACGCTCCACCTCGGCCCAAAAATGCGCGGAGTGATTCATGTGCCGCAGATGGCTTAATTCATGACACACCACATAGTCGATCAACGCCGGCCGCGCTTTCATCAAGCGCCATGAAAAACGAATTTCGCGTCGCGAATTACAACTGCCCCAGCGACTATTCGCGCTCGATAAAAATACACGCGGCGGCGTGAGCTGATGCAGTTTGGCGTAGAAAAAAGTGCGTTGTGCGAGATGCGGCAAAGCCTGTTTTTTGTACCAGCCCACGACCGCTGCTTCAGCCTGGTGCGCGATCGCATCCGCGTTGTGAATCGGGGCTTTCACCTGAACGAGTAAATGCGACTGTGCTTGCTCGACTTTAGTTTTAGAAGCGCCCGCATCGATCATCAGGGTCAACGCCTCGCCCAGAAATGAAATAGTCGCGCCCGTTTCCCAACGCTGTGGCGTGATTTTGCGATGCGACCATTCGCCGAGTTTTTTCAGCACCCAGCTACTATTTTTACCGATCAAATCTTCGATTGCTGAAATCGGCGTCGTCAGCGATGCGGCCACCGTCATGCCGCTGCCGTCGATTTTAAGACCGACGCCGCGCCGTCCGCGTCGCCGCACCAGCAAGTAATCTACCGGGCGGCCATCAAGCGCGATCGAGCGTTCTATAGGCTCTACGGGTTCGACACGGGTAGCGGGGCTACGCGAGCCCGTGGCTGTGCCCGAGCGTGCCGCCGGTCGCGGCTGCCGGATATCGCTGCCGGCGAGATCAACGAGTGGTTGAAGGAAGCCGGGCCATTTCATTTTCTATCCATGCTTCGACTTGTTTAATCACGTCGATAGAAGTCTTGTCCTTGGTTTCAATCGCAGGGCCAATACTCATCGTCACCCTGCCAGGGCGTTTGATGAACGCATTTCGCCGCCACATTTCGCCCGCGTTGTGCGCAATCGGCACGATCGGCGTGCCGGTATTTGCGGCGAGCCATGCACCGCCAATACCGTAGCGGCCTTTTTTACCGGGCTCGACGCGGGTGCCTTCCGGAAAAATAATCACCCACTGGCCTGCCGCCAAATATTCACGGCCCTGATCCAGAATCTGGTCGCGCGCCGCTTTGCCGCTTTTACGATCAATCGCAATCGACTTCAATGCCGCCAGCGCCCAGCCCACAAACGGCACGTACACCAGCTCACGTTTGATAATCCATGAGGCTCGGGGCATATACGCCAGCAGGCTGACCGTTTCCCACGCGGATTGGTGTTTTGCCATCACGATAGAGGGCGTCGACGGCAAATTTTCCAGGCCCACAATGTTGTAATCGATGCCGCAAATTAATTTGGCCAGCCGAACAATTTGCAGCCCCCATGACCTGGCAAGCGCATAGCCCATTTTTTGGGAGACAAACGAAAAGGGCGGCACTAGCACCCCATAAAACGCGGTGACCAGCAGCGATACAATGAAAAAAATGACTGAACGCAGCAAATTCATAGGCGATTTTTACAAGCTTCCGAACGAAAAATTAAAAATAGAAAAAGCGTTTAATAACAAATTCAAGCCGTCAATTTTGGCGGCGGTGTGACTAGCATTTTGACCGCCTCTGCTAAATCGGCGCAGATCTTGGTGCTGCGCGGCAGATTGCCTTTTGCCTGGGTCTTTTTACCTTTCCCGGTCAGCACCAAAATCGGCACGCAACCCACCTTGGCACCCGCCTCCAAATCGCGCAGTGAATCACCGACAGTCGGCACGCCGTTGAGTCCAACGTGAAAGCGCGTCGCAATATCTTCAAACATGCCCGTGTCAGGCTTGCGGCAATGACATTTTTGGTCGGCTGTGCAGGGGCAAAAAAACACGGCATCAATGCGCCCGCCTTGGCGAAACACCAGCTCCATCATCTTGTCGTTAATTGCGTTTAAGGTCGCCATATCGAATAAGCCGCGACCAATGCCGGATTGGTTGGTGGCCACCACCACGCGATAACCGTTCTGATTCAGCCGCGCAATCGCCTCAATCGAGCCCGGAATTGGCTTCCATTCATCGGGTGATTTGACGAACTGATCCGAGTCGTAATTAATCACGCCGTCTCGATCGAGGATGATGAGTTTGGTAGGCGGCTTGGCAGCGGGTTTGGCAAATGAGGACATGGATGTATTCTATGCCGCAAGTTTGGAAAGGTCAGCGACTTTATTCATCATCGCATGCAGGTCGTTAAGCAAGCCCAAGCGATTGTTGCGCAAATTTAAATCTTCTGCATTCACCATCACATTTTCGAAGAACGCATCGACGGGGATTTTAAGCGGTGCCAATGATTGCAGCGCCGCCGTGTAATTTTGTGCGGCAAAATGCTTATCGAATTCAGGCGTGATTGCTTGCATGGCATCAAATAAGCTGCGTTCGGCGGGGTCAACCAGCAGTGTTGCCTGAGCGCTCTCTGTTACCGCATCAGATTTTTTCAGGATGTTGCCGATGCGTTTGTTGGCGGCGGCGAGGCTGACGGCTTCGGGAAGTGACATGAATTCGCGAACGGCTGCTAATTGCGCAGGCAATTGGTCTAGCCTTGCGGGGCGCTGTGCCAAAACCGATTCCACTTCAAGCGCGGAATAGCCTTGCTCGCGCAGGTAGCCGCGTAGTCGTTCGTGAATAAAAGTTTGCAGATCGGCGCTCGCGTTTACAAAACCAGCCACGTTGTCAAAGCCCGCGAATGCGGCAACGACTAATTCTGGCAGGGTCACCGTAAGCTTTAATTCGATCAACACCCGAATCACGCCCAGCGCATGGCGACGTAAAGCGAATGGGTCTTTGTCCCCCGTGGGCACTTGCCCGATGCCAAATAATCCCGCCAGCGTTTCTAATTTGTCGGCGAGCATTACCGAAATGGCAATCGGGCTTTCGGGCAATTTACTGCCCGCGCCCTTGGGCCAATAATGCTGCTCAATCGCATCGGCGATCGCTGGCGATTCTCCATTTTGCAAGGCGTAGTAGCGGCCCATCGTGCCTTGTAATTCTGGAAATTCGCCGACCATGTCGGTGAGCAAATCCGCTTTGGCTAAATGTGCGCTGCGCAGAGCTTGCGGCACATCAGCGCCCATCAATTTTGCAATGTGACCACTCAGTTTTTCAACGCGTTCGGTGCGCTGCAACTGATTGCCCAGCCTGTTGTGATAAACCACATTCGCCAATTTCGGCACACGCGCT
>JANYGV010000249.1 GCA_025359285.1 Burkholderiales bacterium | reverse complement strand
TGGGCCCGTTAAAATTCAGTTTGGCCAAGCCGATCAAAAAAGAGCCTAACGATAAAGTAGAGCGCTTCCAGTTCTTGCTGGGCCGAGCGTTTTAGTGGTTGAAGCTGGTCGGAGAATGTTCGTAAACCTGCAGCAAAGTAGTGAAAGTAATTGAGGTGAAGTTGATGGCAATATCAGGCACGCGTTTGTTGGTTCCCATTTTGTTTGGCTTGGCGATAGCGTCAAGCGCCTCGGCCACGTTTGCAGCAGAACTCAAGATCGGTATCGTCAATCAGGAGCGTTTGCTGCGCGAATCCGCGCCCGCAAAGCGCTCGCAAGGACGCTTGGATAAAGAATTTGCGGCTCGACGCGCCGAACTCGACAGGATGCAAAAGCAGGGCCGCGATCTGGAAGCAACACTGCAAAAAGAGGCGGTGACCATGCCAGAACCAGACCGCATCGCCAAAGAACGTCAAATTGCGCAACTGACGCGTGATTTCCAGCGCATGCAGCGCGAAATTCGTGAAGACCGCACCCTACGCCAGAACGAAGAATTAGCGTCCATCCAGGAACTTGCACAAAAGGCCATTTCGGAAATCGCAGAAAAAGAAAAGTTTGACCTTATTTTGCAAGATGCCGTCTACGTGAGCCCTCGGATTGACATCACGGACAAAGTAATCAAAGCGCTGGCGGATAAATAGGTCGATTCCCAAGTTATAGCCCTCCAGAATGCTGACATGCAAAACGGCCTTTTCGACATGGAAAGGCCGTTTTATTTTGCAGTCGGTTTTCGTTTTAGACGCATCGGCGAGCGCATTTGTCGCGTCAAGTAAGAATCATGCAAGTATCGTGCACGATTCGTGCGCGCGCCGTGAGAAAATACAAACATGTTGCTACGGGATCTACAATTAAAGTTTGGTGGTGAGTGCGTGGGCGAGGTCTCGCGTTCACTTACCGGTGTCGGCTCGATTGAGCGCGCTGTTGAGTCTGAAATTACCTTTTTAGCTAATCCAAAATATCGAGGTGCGTTGGCTGGAACTTTGGCGGGCGCTGTCATTGTGGGGGTGCACGAACGCGATGCGACGGACAAGCCGCGGCTCGTGGCGAGTAACCCTTATGCGTACTTTGCGAAGGTCGCACAGCTGTTCTCACCGCCAGCCAAATACCAGCCGGGCATTCATCCGCTCGCAATGGTCAGCCCCACCGCCCGCGTGGCCGCCAGCGCCTCAATTGCAGAGTTTGTGTCGATCGGCGCTGGCGCGATCATTGGCGACAATGTGCGCGTCGGCGCAGGATCAATAATCGGCGATAACGTGTCGATTGGAAGCGGAACGCAGCTTATAGCGCGCGTCACCGTGTATGCAGATTGCCGAATCGGTTCGCGCAATCTGATTCACGCCGGTGTGGTGATAGGTGCAGATGGATTCGGATTCGCGCCGGACTTTACGAATGGCGACGGTCAATGGCAAAAAATTCCACAAACAGGCGCGGTGGTGATCGGTGATGATGTTGAAATTGGGGCGAATACGACCATTGACCGTGGTGCGATGGACGATACCGTGATTGGTAACGATGTAAAACTCGATAACCAAATTCAGGTCGGCCATAATTGCGCGATCGGTGACCATACGGTGATATCCGGCTGCGTCGGTATTGCAGGCAGCACCAAAATCGGTAAACGCGTCATGATTGGCGGGAAGGCCGGCATTATCGGTCACTTGACGATTGGTGACGATGTCATCATTTCAGCGATGACCCTAGTCACCAAATCCATTCTCAAACCCGGCACCTACACCTCCGGTACGCCGCTGATGCCGCATCGGGAATGGCTCAAAAATGCAGCGCATTTGCGCAAGCTTGATTTGATGGCGACCAAAATCAGACTCGGTACGAACAAAACAGATTAGGGAGAATAAATAATGACGGTAACAACCAACACCCCGAGCGCTGCGCTCACGGCATCGGGCGTAGTAATGCAAAGTGATGAGATCAAGGAATACTTACCGCACCGGTATCCATTTTTGCTGGTGGACCGCGTGATTGAATTAATCCCTAACGAGCATATTAAAGCGCTTAAAAATGTGTCGATAAACGAACCTTTTTTTCAGGGTCATTTTCCACATTATGCGGTGATGCCCGGCGTGCTCATTATTGAGGCGCTGGCGCAAACGGCCGCGTTGTTGGCATTGAAGACGTCGGGCGAAAAACGCGATGATAAAACGGTGGTTTATTTGGCGGGGATTGACGACGCGCGCTTTAAAAGACCGGTTGTGCCGGGCGACACGCTCATTATGACGGCGAGAATCCTGGTCGAGAAGCGCGGCGTGGTGAAGTTCGCAGTGCAAGCGCATGTCGGCGATGCACTGGCCTGCGAGGCCGAATTATTGTGCACAAAGAGGTCGATTGCGTAATGCAGTTTGCAAACAGATCATTGATTCACCCCACAGCAATCGTTGATCCACGGGCGCGGCTCGGTCACAACGTTTCGGTCGGTGCGTATAGCGTTATTGATGGCGATGTCGAAATTGGCGCGGGGTCAAGCGTGGGTCATCATTGCGTCATTACCGGAAACACCTGTATCGGCATAGAAAATAGAATTTTTCATTTCGTGTCGCTGGGCGAAGCCAATCAGGACAAAAAATATAACAACGAGCCCACGCGTCTGGAAATCGGCGACCGCAATACTATTCGCGAATATTGCAGCTTTAATCGCGGCACCATTCAGGATCATGGTGTGACCACCATCGGTAGCGATAACTGGTTAATGGCGTACGTGCACATTGCCCATGATTGTGTGGTGGGCAACAACACCACAATCGCTAACTGCACCCAGCTCGCGGGGCATGTTCAGGTGGGCGATTGGGCGACCCTGGGCGGGTTTACCGGTGTGCATCAGTTTGTCAAAATCGGCGCACACGCGATGTGCGGTGTATCGAGCGTGGTGTTGATGGATATTCCGCCGTATGTCACGGTGGGTGGCGCGCCGTTAGCCGCAGTGGGCGTGAACAGCGAAGGTTTAAAACGGCGCGGTTATTTACCGGAACAAATTGCGAATCTCAAACGCGCGTACAAAACGCTGTACCGAAGCGGCATGACCTTGGCCGAGGCCAAGGCCGCGCTCGCGATTGAAGCGATTGATGCGCCAGAAGTGCGTGTACTAACTGATTTTTTAAGCCAAAGCACACGCGGTATTGTTCGCTAATTGACTATGAAAATCGGCATTGTGGCGGGTGAAGCATCGGGTGATATTTTAGGCGCACAGCTAATCAAAGCGCTAAAAGTCGAGTATCCAGACCTCGAATTTATCGGCATTGCCGGGCCCAGAATGCAGTCTGAGGGCGCAACATCTTGGTACTCCATGGAAAAATTGGCGGTGCGAGGTTATGTAGAAGTTCTCAAACGCTATCGTGAGTTGGTCGGCATTCGTAATGGTCTGCGCGAACGCTTGCTCAAAGCGCGCCCCGCCATGTTTATTGGCATTGATGCGCCTGATTTTAATTTAGGCCTTGAGCGCGCGCTGAAGATGGCGGGCATCCCGACGGTGCATTACGTGAGCCCATCAATTTGGGCATGGCGCGGAGAGCGCATCAAAAAAATAAAGGGCAGCATTGATCAAATGCTGACTATTTTTCCATTTGAGCCTGCTATTTATGAACGTGAAGGCATCGCCGCAACGTATGTAGGTCATCCCACGGCGGACGCCATTCCGCCGGCCTCTCAGCGGGAGAGTGCGCGCACGCAGTTACGAATCCCGGCGGACGAGAAAATCATTGCATTGCTGCCCGGATCACGACAAACCGAACTGGACTACCACGCGGAATTATTTATTGAAACTGCGCGGGCGTTTCTTGAGCGGTTTCCCACGGCCCGTTTTTTAGTGCCGCTGGCAACCCGCGAAACTCGTGAGCAATTCGATAACGCCCGTTATCGCGTCAACGCGCAGGATTTGCCGATTCAGATTTTATTCGGGCACGCCAATCTTGCCCTCGCCGCGGCCGATGTGGCCTTGGTCGCGAGCGGCACCGCGACGCTGGAAGCGGCGATGCTCGGTTGCCCGCATGTGATTGCTTATCGTATGTCGCCGACCACCTATCGCATCATGAAGAAAAAAGCCTACTTGCCCTATGTAGGTTTGCCAAATATTTTGGCGGGAGAATGGCTGGTACCCGAATTATTGCAGGACGATGCAACGCCCGAAAACTTGGCGCAGGCGCTCGGTAATTGGCTCGTTCACCGCGACGCGGCGACGCGGTTACGTGAGCGGTTTGGCAAAATTCATGCGTCACTCGCGGTGGATAATTCAGCACGGATCAGAGATGCACTCAGACCACTGCTGAGACCGCTATTGGTGCCGCCACAAATACCGCCACTCACTCCGCAAGCGGGGCCGCCGCCTCCGTATGGTGGACACGAAGCGCGTGATGCGAGTATCGCGCATGCTGAGATAGCTATTTCTGCATCGTCCCCTTCGTTGCCCTCTTCTCCCGCGTCGGCGCAATCGTCCAGCCCTGATGGAATTTCAGCCGCTTCACAAACGGTGCGAACGACTTCGCCGCAAAACGCATGATGGCGATCGCTTATCGATGCGGCGTGGATGAAGCCGGTCGCGGACCGCTGGCGGGCGCGGTCTATGCGGCCGCCGTGATTCTCGATCCCGCACAGCCGATTGCCGGATTGGCAGATTCTAAAACGCTTTCGGAAAAACGTCGGGATGCGCTTGCCATCCTTATTCGCGAGCGGGCGCTGGCTTATGCGGTTGCGTCGGCGAGTGTGGAGGAAATTGATGCAATTAATATTTTGCAGGCGACTTTGCTGGCGATGAAACGTGCTGTTGAAGCGCTCAAGCATGCGCCCAGCGAAGTCTTGGTGGATGGTCTGCACGTGCCTAAAATTTCGTTTGCAAGCCGCGCGATTGTGGAAGGCGACCGGTTGATCGAAGAAATCTCGGCCGCCTCTATTCTCGCCAAAACTGCGCGTGATGCCGAGATGTGTGCCCTCCACGCACAATTTCCCCAATATAATTTCAGGCAGCACAAGGGCTATGGAACCGCTGAGCACATGCGGGCGCTGAAGGCGTTTGGGCCTTGCGCACTGCATCGGCGCAGCTTCGCGCCAGTCAGAGCGGCATTTGCACAAGGCGCGCTGGCGTTCGTCAAATGAAAGCTATTCGATCGCGCGACAACGCCTTCGTCAAACAGCTGATTCAGCTTGCCCACTCTTCGCGTGAGCGCAAAAAAGTCGGCTTGACCGTGCTGGATGGGATTCATTTGGTGAGCGCGTATGTCGATGCAATAGGCCCGCCGCGTGCGATCGCCGTTGCGGAGTCAGCACTGGCTCAGGCAGAAATAACAGCGTGGCTGGCAGTTTTCGAAACCCGATTTCCGCGCGTGACGGTCAATGTTTTGAGCGCTGCGCTGATTGCCGAGGCATCCAGTCTCGACTCGCCTGCCGCCATGGTGGCAGAAGTCGAGACGCCTGTGGCACGCGCCATTCCACTCGATGCCAGTGCGGTTCTGGTGCTTGAAGATGTGCAGGATCCCGGTAATGTGGGTTCCATGCTGCGTAGTGCAGCGGCAGCCGGTGTGTGCGAGGTGATGTTATCTAAGTCCTGCGCATTCGCGTGGTCGCCTAAAGTGCTGCGCGCGGCGCAGGGAGCACATTTTTTGCTCAATATTGTTGAAGGTGCCGATGTGGTGGACTTCATCAGCCAGTATCGTGGCCAGTCGCTCGCGTTTGTTCCGGTCATGTCAGGATCGGCTCAGAAAATGGCGATCAGTTTGTATGATTGCGAGCTGGCGCGGGCCACCGCTTTCTTGATTGGCAATGAGGGAGCAGGACTTTCGCCGCAACTTCTACAAACGGCCAGTGTCGGTGTTACCGTGCCGATGCCGGGAAAAGTAGAATCGCTAAACGCCGCGGCCTGTGCGGCGATTGCGATGTTTGAGATGGTCAGGCAGCGGGCGGCGGCAAACGTCAGTGGATCTGCAGTGCTGGCCAACTAAAGGCACAATCATTCTCAGTCTTCTGCCGACATTGCCACGTGTTGATTACCATGTGCTGATCACCGCATATTGATCACCCCGTCACGCCGCCTTTAATATTTTTGGAGAATAATTTTGAGCAGTAATCCTGGTGTGTCTGCAGACAATACCCATCGTAACTATCGCTATTACGAATTGGTCATGGTGGGTTTTGTGGCGGTGTATCTCTGCTCCAACTTAATCGGCCCAGCCAAAGCCGCGCAACTTGAGTTACCGATCATTGGTGCATTTACCTTTGGTGCAGGCGTACTGTTTTTTCCACTGTCGTATGTATTTGGCGATATCCTCACCGAGGTTTACGGTTACGCACGCGCGCGAAAGGTTATTTGGGCGGGTTTTGGCGCGATGGCATTTGCGGCCATTATGGCCACGGTGGTGGTGGCGCTTCCGCCCGCGCCGGGCTGGCCCAACCAAGTCGCATATGAGACGGTGTTTGGGCAAACGCCGCGAATTGTCGCGGCATCGATGATTGCTTATTTCTGCGGTGAATTTGTCAATTCATATGTGCTCGCAAAAATGAAATTAGCCGCGGGTGGAAAACAGATGAGCGTGCGATTTGTGGTCTCCACTATTTTTGGCGAAGGCGTGGATTCGCTACTGTTCTACCCGATCGCGTTCTACGGTATTTGGGAGAATTCGCTGGTACTCAAGGTGATGGCAGCGCAGTGGGGTTTAAAAGTGCTGGTGGAGATTGTGATGTTGCCGATCACGGTCAAAATCGTGAATGCGCTAAAGCGCGCAGAGAACGAAGACTTCTACGACCGCGAGACCAATTTCACGCCGTTTTCACTCAAAACCTGACCCTATGTCACGCCATGAATCTCGTTGAAATTATCGGCAGCATGGCAGCGACCTGCACTACGATTTCGTTCATCCCACAGGTGTTGCAGATCTGGCGAACGCGCTCTGCCAAGGATGTTTCGCTGCCGATGTACGTTACCTTTGTGATCGGCGTTGCCCTGTGGCTGGTTTATGGTTTGATGATGAACGCATGGCCGATCATCATCGCCAATATCGTGACCATCCTGTTAGCGCTCGCGGTGGTGGCCATGAAGTTGCGCTGGGGGTGAACAGCGCTGGGGTTTAAGCTGCGCTCGTCTTGGCCCTGTTTTGTATCGATTGGGCGTCGTTAAAGCCTTAAACACCAGACGTTTAGTACTGCTTCTCACACAACGATTCGCTAATTCTGGCTACGGCAGCTCTGCCCCGCAACTCCAGCACAACTCAAATTCGCCTGGGTTCGATTCGCCGCAGCGGCTGCATGCTTTTGTGTCTAGCGGTGCGGCGGCGCGACTGTATTCGGCGACCACAGACCGGGCGTGCTGCTCCTGATGAACTTGTGCGATCCACACTTGCGGATAGGCGGCGGACATTGGCAAATCGCCGAGCGCCCCAATCGCGTTTGCGTTAAAAATATGGGCAGGTATGCCCGCTTGTTCTAGCATGTTGCGGACGAGATGAGCGTCGGGAAGGTTGGCGGCGGTATAAATTCGTTTCATCACTTGATGATCGCATGATCGCTGCGCAATGTAAAAACGATGCGCTATTCATTCGAGGCTAAATCGTCTGTAGCAGGCCAACGGCGAACCTTAAAACAGACGTAAAAAAGCCGTGCGGCGTGAGCCACACGGCTTTTGCGAAAGCCCTACCGGGTTGCGGGCGATTAAAACGCGAAAGCGATGTTTCCCGTAAAGCCGTCTTCTTTTACATTGGTGCGGCTGAAAGTGCCTGAATAAACCAGCGATAAACTGATTTGATCGGTAATCGTGCCGCGTACGCCCAAGGCCGCAGCGCCCCACTTTTTGCCAGGGCGGTAGCCCGGGATTTCGTAGCTAATCCCCTGGGCAATTGTGACCGGCGACGCCGTAACTGAGCGCTCATCCCGGCTGCCTTCCTGCTCAAGTGAAATGCGTGCAAACGGCGTCCATTTGCCCAAGTCGAAGCTGGCCCGACCGCCGATGCTGGTGATTCTTGAATCACGGTTTTGCTCGCCAATTTTCAGATCCGTCGATAATGCCGTCGCCGCGTTGGCGTTCTCGGTGAAACCGTTCACGGTCACGCTCTGAGTCGTGTACGCGATAAACGGTCCGACACTCAACGCGCCCAATGCAAAGTCGTAGCCTGCCGACAGACCAAGTGACGCGTTGGAGCCTTTGGTGTTTGACGAATTGGTGCGGGTCACTTGGCCCAGCTTGACGTAGCGCTGCACGTTATTGAATTTGACATCGGCAACCGTCCCCATAGAGCTGGCATACGCGCCGCCTGATTTGAACGAGCCAAACAGCGACAGCAGGCTTTCGTTGGTGTCAAATTTACCAAGCGAGCCCATGGTCGCGTCGGCGGTCGTTTTGCCGATCGCGGCACCGAACGTAAACGTTTCCGAGGTGCGGAACGTGACGCCGACCGTGCCCGAGCGGTTTTTCGAATTGGTTTGTGGGCTCAAGCCGTTAGCGGAAATATCGGATTTACCGCCATCACCTGCGGCGAATGCGGTGATACGCCGGACTTCACCGACGCTACCGGTACGCAAGCCTGAATCAAGCGTGCGGATGTGGGCTGCACGTGTCGCCAGGGGCACCTCTGCCATGGTTGAATATGCGTTGGGGCCATCGATCAGCGATTTTACAAAATCAGAAACGATCCCGTGCATTGCCGATGAGGGATGAACGCCGTCGGCATAGAGATAGGTGGTCGCGCCGTTTGGCACTGTGTTTGCCGCACTACAGACAAGCGATGAGCTGCCAACCGGCAAGCAGGCGGGCGAGGTGATATTCGTGAAGCCGAACGCGGCGGCATTCGCGCGAACTTCATTCAGCAAGGTAAACGTGTCTGCCGGGATTACCTGAACACCTGCAGCCGCAAGGCCATTGAACAAGGTTACGTTGTAACCCGCGACCAAGGCCGTCACCGATCCTTGGACTGCCGTGCCTGCAAATTGCGGCGTTGTGCCGATATCAGGTATTGCGAATGCCAGCACGTAACGTGCGCCGGCTGCTCTCAAACGCGCAATCTCGGCAACCTCACCGTTCGCCGCCGACAGCACATTGGCTTGCAGCTGCGCGGCGGTGATCGCGCCCACTTGAAACGCGCCTAGATTTGCAAAAATATCATTGGCACCGGCAATCACGCCATAAAGTGCGCGACCATCGGCACGGCCACCGCCTGCGGCAAGATATTCATTGATCTGGGTGGAAACCGGGCGCTGGGTGCCGCCGGGGCCTAACAAGCTGGCGGGGGTGGGCTGGTTGACGCGTGATCCGCCCTGGGCATAAATACCGCCGCCTGCATTACTGGGACGTGGCACACCGCCGTAGTAGCTGGCGATCAGTTCAGACCAGACCGGACCGGGATTGGTGGTGAAACGTCCGACACCGGCCGCAAATGCGGGGGTGGTAAGGCCCGCAATGCCGGGACGATAAATGCCCGCGTCGGCCAAGCTGTCGCCGAAAATATAAACGCCACTAAAGGTGATGGCATCTGCAGCGCTGGCACCCAAACCGAGTGTTGCGGCTACGATCGCGGGCAATAAACGTTTTGCCGCGCGTTTCTGAATGAAATTGACCGACATGAGAAGCTCCTCGAACGATAAGTTATTGGATTTATTTTTAGAACTATTTTTTGCTGATCGATGATGGCATAAACATTACTGTTACTCAAAGGTATTCAATGACAATGTGGTTAAAAACAGACAGTTTGACCGAACTTGTCGCATCCGCTGAATTCTCGATGGCTCGATTTTAGCCGTGCGTTTGCGACCAGAAATTTGCCTACGAATCAATGCTAAATTAGACTCCATGCAAATCGTATATTAGAAGTCCCCGCCCAGCGTGTTGTTTGGGCTATAAAGCTGCCAAGAACGTCGCGGATGCTTGAGTTTACTTTTTTGTTTTGCGCACGCGCTTTTTTGCCGCGTTTGTGGTGTCTGGACTCGATGCGACAGAAATGCTGAACGCAGCCTCGGACGCCGCGCTTAAGCCCTCACGCAGCCATTGCTGGGCGACCATTAACCGGGTGCGCTGATGCCAAACCATGTCGACCTGAACCGGGGGCACCGCGAAAGGCAACTCAAACACGGCCAGCTCAGCACTCATCCCGGTTGATGGCAAAAAAAGCCTGGGCAATACGGTCAGCAGATCGGAGCCGACCAGCGCGCGACCCGCCGTGAAAATTGATTGACGGTCAGCACGATTCGGCGGGTGCGGTTAATCGTGGCTAGTGCCTCATCAATAAATCCAAACGGCCGCCCGGAGAAACTCACCAGCAGGTGATGTGCCGCGCAATAGGCACCGAGCGTCAGTCACGTGGCGGCTAGCGGGTGGTCGTGACGCATCACGCACACCTATTCACCGCGATAAAGTTGGGCATGGGTAAAGTTGTCCAGGGTGCCGCTTTGCATGTCACCAAGCGCAATCGCCGCTACCGCTGCCGGGAAATAGCCAACCGCCAGATCGACCTCACCCGCCTCCAGCAATTCACGCGGGTCGCGGGTGGTGAGCGGCAGCACGCGCATGCTGATATTTGGCGCGCTGGTTTCCATCTGACGAATCAGCGCAGGCATCAGCATGGCTTGTGTGGCGTCGGCCATGGCCAGTACAAAACTTTGGGTTGAGGTGCTGGCATCGAAAGCATCCGGCGTGATCGTGGCCTGCAGATTGGCGAGCGACGCCCGCACCACCGGCCAAAGCGCAGACGCCCTGGGCGTGGGCGTGACGCCATAACCTGACCGCACCAGCAGGTCATCGTTAAGCGCCTCGCGCAGTCGTCCGCAGTCGTCGTAACGCGTTGCTGACGGCGGGCTGAGTTATCGCCATATTTTTGGCCGCGCGTGTGATGTTTTGTGTTGCCATGACTTCATCAAACACGCGCAGCAGATTCTGATCAAGCGCGCTAAATCGTTGGGTCATCGTCTTTTCTCCTAATGCGCGCGGTTACGTATTGCGAACCACCATTAGGCTAACTATCACCGATGTAAATACAAATAATCACAGATATAAATTAGCAATCTATCAGCGACTATCCTGAATTTGGGGCATTGCAGCAATTGATCATCTAAGGAATAAATATGTTTGTGCATCTCCTCACCCATGTTGGTTTTGAGCGCGTTGCGCTGGAAAAACCCTCTCATATCAGCGTAAAACGCGCGCCTAAAATTGGCATGGTTCATGCCCTGTCCAACAAGCGCTTGTCGAACGTGATGCTTGCCCTGTTGGCCAAAGTCGTCTTTCATATCACGGCCGCCGCGCATTCTTGGCTAGCATTCTCACTCTATATCGCAGAGTCGCGTGAAAGACGTGCTGACGAAGAGCTTGTTCGGCTGGCCAAGGGTGACCGTCGAGAATTGGACGATATTCGCGCCGCGCGTGATCGCCAGGAGTGGGCCCCTTAATCGTCATTTGCACACTGTGTTGTTGATGGGTTAATCGTCGACAATAAAATAAGTGTCGGCTGATGTGAAATTACCGACATCAACAAATGACGGCAAACGTAACGGGGCTTGGCGAACTTTGGTAACTCTGTACCTGACGGAGGTTGTACGTCTGTGCGGTTAGAAACAAACGGCTTTTTGCGATCATCCCAAAGCTTGCTTCAGCAAATATGCAGACTGACTATTAGTGAGCGTCATCAGGCACAAATGCCGCGAAAAGCTCATCCATCTTAGAGTTCGTCCTAAGCGTAAGAGACACCAACACGCTGCAGCGTTAACTTTTTGCGTCCGCAAGAAACTGCTTGAACTTAATCTGCTTGATGTTTAGGATACGTGCAGGACGGTCCACTACTTCAGCGCTGCTACCTCAACGCGAACAGCCTCTAAACTTATCGGGAAATTTCAATGTCTTTGCGTCTGTTATTTGCGATCGTGGTCGCCACCGTGAGTGTCGTTGGTGCCATGCCAACACCGGCAGCACCTTCACCATCAACCCTCATCCCCATCTCCGCGTTCGTGAGCGGCAGCAAATACAGCCACCCGCGCTTGTCGCCTAACGGCAAATATCTGGCCGTAAGCGTTAAACAGGAGATTGAAGGGCGCGATCAAAAGACGCTGAATGTTTATGACCTCGACGGTTTTAAGTTATTGAGCACGCTGCGCTTCCCTGTTTTTCAACTTCCGTTGAACTTTGAATGGGTGAGCAATACCCGGCTGGTAGTTCCAAAGGGAATAGAGCGTGGCGATCTTGAACGCCCCTCGTACACAGGCGAGATTTTTGCCACCGATTTCGACGGTAAGAACCAAGATTATCTATACGGCAAAGACAAATTCGCGTTCCAGCGCAGAGGAGCGACCAGTGGCGGGGACGATGAAGGTTGGGGCTACATACACAGCATTCCCGACGCACCGAATGGGCACTTCTTCTTACGAGAATATAAGTGGGAACGTTACCGGACCAGTTCAAACCGCAGCTTTCTTCACGATGTCGATGCGAGCACAGGTGTGCGCAAGTTGGTTGCCGACGTCGGTGAGCGGGACCTAGCGTACCTTTTGCAGCATGACGGCAAGCCGCGGTTTGCTTTTGGTGTCAATGACAATCTGGAACAGATCGCTTTCAAGAGAGCAATTGATCGCGAGCAGTGGGAACCGCTGCCGGCGGCGTCGCTGGGGAAGCATTTCTGGCCGCTGGTATTTACGCCAGACAATCAGGCGTTTTATTTACAATTCAGCGCCGACGGTGGTCCACAAGTGCTCATGCGCGAATCAATCGTCACCGGTGAGCGAAGTGTTGTCAGTGCCAACAAGGCAGGGGACATCGATTTAATTCAATATAGCGAGAGCGATGGCCAGCCGTTTGCTGTTGCCAGCCGTGTCGGGGCTCCCAACATCACTTATATCGATGAGACCGCGCCTGACGCTATTCTTCATAAAGACCTAAGCAAACAGTTTCCTGGTCAATATGTTCAATTTGCCAGCTCCTCTACTGACGGTAGCAAGCTTTTATTCGTCGTGAGCAGTGATCGTGAGCCGGGAGAATATTACCTGCTGGATCGTAAAACCAAAAAAGCCGAATTTCTGGTCGCTTTACGGCCGTCGATCGATGCGTCGCGCATGGCGGTGCAGAAACCGATTCGTTTTAAAGCGCGCGACGGCCTTCAATTAAACGGCTATCTGACGCTTCCGAATAACCGAAGCGGCGCGAAAGTCCCGCTCATTCTGCTGCCGCACGGCGGACCGCAGGACGTCGCTGACGATTGGTTTTTCGATGCTGACGCCCAGTTTTTGGCGAGTCGGGGCTATGCGGTGCTGCAAGTAAACTATCGAGGATCTGGCGGAAGGGGCACGAACTTTGTTCGTTCGGGAGACGGCCAGTGGGCGACTGGTATGCAGCAGGATTTGGTTGATGGTGTGAAGTGGACGATTGCCGAGGGTATCGCTGATCCCGCGCGCATTTGTGTTTACGGTGGGAGTTTTGGTGCTTACGCGGCGATGATGACGTCCATCCAAGAACCAGACCTGTTCAAATGCGCGGTCGGCTACGCAGGTCTTTATGATTTGCCACTCCTGTTGACGGGTGATAACGCCAAAGAGAGCAAGCGCGTTTTCAATTTTTTGGCCAATGTTGTGGGTACTGATATCGAGTCGCTCAAAAGAAATTCGCCGACTACGCTCGCCGACAAAATCAAAGTCCCGGTACTGCTGGTGCATGGCGATCAGGACACCACCACGCCACCGGCGCAGGCCGAGGCTATGCGCAGCGCGCTGACCAAAGCTGGAAAATCATTTGAGTGGATGATGGTCCCGAAAGAAGGCCATGGTTTTTACGCGGAGAAAAATCGCCTCGCGTTTTACGAAAAGTTGGAGGCTTTTTTCGCCAAACACCTCGGTCGTTAGTCGTCAATATTATTCGTGCATCGCTGTCTATGCGAGCGGCGTTTTGATGGATGTTACGACGCTCTAGCGGCTTTCAGGCAAGGTTGAGGTCAATCCTGTCGCCATAATAAATTGATCGCAAGCCCGCCCATCACCAATGCCATCGCGACCAGCTTCCAAAGCGGAAGTTGTTCTCCCAACCACCAGCTTGATGCGGTCATCCCGAATACGGGCACCAGCAATGCCATCGGCGTCACGGTCGCGGCGGGGTGGCGCGCCAATAGCCAGCCCCATGCGGCGTAGCCGAACAACGAGTTCGCGGTGGCCTGCCAAAACACGGCAAACCAAGTTGTGGCATCAGCATCGCGAAGCCCGCTGCTGATCGCGGGCCAGCCTTCAAATGCGAATGAAAGTATCAATAGCGGCGGCACTGAAAATAGGCTCGACCACACCACATAGGCGACCATGTTGATACGTCCGGCGCGCTTCACGACAATATTCCCGCAGGACCAGCTAAACGCAGCCAGCAGCACCATCGCCAGCCCGCCGACGGTCGTGCTGCCATCGGTATGAGCGCCAATGATCGCGATACCGCTCGCTGCCAACGCCAGCGCTAGCCACTGGCGAGATTTGACGCGTTCGTGCGCGAGCCGCATGGCCAGAAATATGGTGAAAAAGACCTGCATCTGAATGACCAGCGACGCTAAACCCGGCGAAATATGGCCCTGCATGGCGAGGTACAGCAGTGCGAATTGACCCACCCCGGTAAACAGGCCAAAGGCGGCGAGATTACGCCACGACACTGCCGGACGCTTGAGAAAAAATACCATCGGCACCGCTGCAAAAATGAACCGCAACGCCGCAAACAATAATGGCGGTAAATGTGCCAACGCGAGTTTGATGACGACAAAATTACTTCCCCAAATGGCGACAACCGCCAACGCCAACAGGAAGTGACGCAAGGGTAGTGCGGATGAGTTCATGGCGGATGGATAGCGATGGTTTGGAAAGTGCGTGGAAAGTAGGCGGCGGGTGCGTGGCGAGGCGATGACCAATATCGAACACCCAAAGTGCAACGCCTTATTCGGCGGGTATTTTGAGAGATTTACCCGGATTCAAGTTCGAAAGGCGACACGCGGTGGGCATTTGAATGCTACCTCGTGAGGGGTTAGAAAGCCAAGACATTTACGCGGGGTGTGGTTGTGTTTATGCTGAATTCGATTCAGTTGGGCTTGGGTCAACGTATC
>JANYGV010000284.1 GCA_025359285.1 Burkholderiales bacterium | reverse complement strand
ACTGATATCGTGCTGGGTGGAAGCTTGGAGCACGCAATCCAAGCGGTCAAAGCCGACCAAGCTCTGAGCGATGCGCAAAAAGACGCCAAAATCGCGGAATTAAAGGCGGGCTGGCAAAAGGTGCATGAGGAAGTGGTTGCCGCCGGTGGTTTGCATATCGTGGGTTCCGAGCGTCACGAGTCGCGCCGGATTGATAACCAGTTGCGTGGACGTGCTGGCCGCCAGGGAGATCCCGGCTCATCGCGCTTCTTTCTGTCGTTCGAGGACCCGCTGCTGAAAATTTTTGCGGGCGACAAAATGAAGGCGATTATGGCGCGCCTCAAAATTCCGGAGGGCGAGGCGATCGAAGCGGGCATGGTGTCGCGTTCAATTGAAAATGCACAGCGCAAAGTAGAAGCGCGAAACTTTGACATTCGTAAACAATTGCTCGAATACGATGATGTGGCCAATGATCAGCGCAAAGTGATCTATCAACAACGCAACGAGCTGCTCGACGCTGATGACATTTCTGAAACGATTGCCGCGATGCGTTCTGACGTGCTGCAAAGCGTGGTGGCGACCTATGTGCCGCCCGAATCAGTGGAAGAGCAGTGGGATGCGACCGGTCTGACGCGCACGCTTGAATCTGATTTCAACATGAAAGTTAGCGTGGATGAATGGCTCAAAAACGATGATGAGCTTGACAGCCAAAAGATAGGCGAGCGCTTGGTTGAGCAGGCTACACAGGAATATGAAGCAAAATTTAAAGATGTTGAAAAGCCGCTGCTGCATCAATATGAGCGTGCGGTGATGTTGCAATCGATTGACTCTCATTGGCGCGAACATCTGGCGGCGCTGGACTATTTGCGCCAGGGTATTCATCTGCGCGGCTATGCACAAAAGCAACCCAAACAGGAATACAAGCGCGAAGCATTTGAGCTATTCAGCAGCATGTTAGATGGGATCAAGCGCGAAGTAACGCAGGTATTGGTGAACGTCCGCGTAGAGTCGCAAGCGGCGGTCGCTGAAGCTGAAAAAGCGGCCGAGGAAGCCGCCGCACGGGTGGCGCAGAATGTTCAATATCATCATGCCGATTATGACGAAGCATTGGCCGCCGCTGACAAGGCCGCCGATGAGCAAGGTGCTGCGCCGTTTGTTCGGGAAGCCGCCAAAATTGGCCGTAACGATCCCTGCTGGTGTGGATCGGGCAAAAAGTATAAGCAGTGTCACGGCAAGTTGTCTTAATCGTTGCGCTGTTTAGCGAATGACGATACCGATGAGTGAGCTTAACGCTGTGGCATCGACAAGTGTGGAAGCCGGTGTGGACGTTGAGGCGCACGTTAGCGGTCACGCAAATGCGCGCGCAACAAACGGCGAACCGTTTTCTGTTATTGCGGATGTGCGCATTTCGTCCGATATCGTCGTTGACGTCGATGTTTGCGTGGATTTTTTTGGTAATGACGCAGACACACCATTTCATACCCGTTTTATTTCACAGGATGGTTGGGACCTTTGCTGGCTTCCAAAGGGCGAATATCGCGTCCGTTGGAATACGCCGCGCTTGGCATTGGCGCTTGGCGCGAACCGCGCTTGTGTGCGCGTGTTTGGCCGCGTAGATGGCGTGACGCAAATGCTGGCTGTACAAAATATTGCGTTTGTGGGGCCCACTAGTGAGACGCCGACGCCACAATCAGCCATGGCGGTAATGTGGGAAATTGATTCCCTTGGCGCGACGCCGACCATTGAATCGCTCGCTTGGCGGCAGGGCTATAAGAGTTGGTTTTTCCAGCATTTTGATCATGCTTCGCGCACCGCGATTGAATACATTTGTGGTGACTCGCCGCTCATGCGCGGTCGGGTGTTGGATGTGGGCTGTGGCGATGGCGTAACCGATCTGGGTATTGCGTTGCGCTATGCGCCGAAAGAATTGATCGGCATTGATCCGTTCAGGGGTTTTGAGCGCTTGCCACAAATCTTGGCTGACAATAATTTGGGCCATCTGTCGATACCGAAAAATCTCAAGTTTATGGCCGAGGATGGCAATGCGCTGCCATTTGCCGATAATTCATTTGATGCGCTTATTTCGTGGGGGTCAATTGAGCATATGGCCGGCGGTTATGATCGGGCGCTTAGCGAAATGCGACGCGTATTAAAGCCCGATGGTTTGTTATTTATTGCGCCAGGTTTGTTCTATTCCAATATTGGTCACCATCTGGGCGAGTTTTCCGCTGAGCCGTATTTTCATCTCACCCATACTCACGATGAGGTGCGCGATATTGTGTTCAACAGCGAACCCAATTTTATGGATCGCAGCGGCCTGTTCGCAAAGCGGGAAGAGTATTGGCAGTGGTATAACGAACTTAATAAAATCACGGTAACCAAGCTGGATGAAGAACTACGTGCCTTGGGTTTTGAACCGTGGCGGGCTGCACTAAGGTGCGAACCGTTGGTTGAATACAAAGCAGGGATGTTCGAACACCGCATTTGCGATTTGGCGCCCAACGAGCTTTACAGCTCTTGGTATATTCGTAAATAGGCAAGGCGATCGCGCCGGTTTTCGATGACGTCTGCCGCCGGATACCCGCGCTCAGCAGGCCGTGCCGGCTGGACTCTGAAAGCGGGCTAAGTGTGCGGTAGCAACTCAGTATCATCATGTGAATACGCGGGGCTACAGGCGCAAATTATTTTTAATGTGACTGCGCCCACATTGGTGATGCAATGCGGCGTGCCGGGCCGAATCACAATCGTATCGCCGACGCTCACCTCAAGCGTGTCCGCACCTAGCCGCATTCGTCCCGCACCCTGCGTGATGTGATAAATCTCTTCCGACAATCGGTGCAGGTGAAGCTCCGTCGTGATGCCTGCTTCAACAATCGCCTCGGCAAAACTTTGCACCTGCGCCCCGTGACGGTCAGGATGCATCAGCTCGCGAATGATTGAGCCGTCTTTAGTGACATAAGCGTCTGCATCGTCGTAGTGGGTTTGCGTTTTCATGAGATAGACTTTTTAGTTCAGTGATGACAAAGCCGCGAACACTCTAATTGAGGACTCTAAAGCTTCCATGCCATAATTTTGTATGATTTTGTACCTTCTAAACTGTGCCCCCAACGGTTTCCCAACCTCCACAGGTAAATTATGGCTGTGAATTACAAGCTTCCCACCCCCGCGTCTATGTTGCCTGTGCCCGGTGTCACATTGGGATTTGCCGAGGCTCATATACGAAAGTCTAATCGCAAAGACATGCTGGTGGTGGCTTTTGACCCTGGCAGTCAGGCGGCGGGCGTATTTACACAAAATCGGTTTTGTGCGGCCCCGGTTTTAGTGTGTCGCGATCATCTCAAACACACTCACGAAATTCGAGCCTTGGTTATTAATACGGGCTGCGCCAATGCGGGCACTGGCGAGCGCGGACTAGCCGACGCCAAGACCATGAGTGCCGAAGTCGCTCACTTACTGGGCTGCAAGACCAATCAAATATTGCCCTTCTCTACCGGTGTGATCCTTGAACATTTACCGATGGAACGCATTTCAGCGGGCATTCCCCAATGTATTGAAAACCTGAATGCCAACGGCTGGCTGGATGCGGCGCACGCAATTATGACCACCGACACCGTGCCCAAAGCCGTGTCCAAACAGATCAAAATTCACGATAAAACGGTAACCATTACCGGCATCTCAAAAGGTGCCGGCATGATCCAGCCCAACATGGCGACCATGCTGGGTTTTATCGCCACCGATGCCGTGGTGAGCGCACATGTATTGCAGAATATGGTGCGCGTCGCGGCGGATGTTTCGTTTAATTCCATCACCATTGACGGCGACACATCGACCAACGATTCGTTTGTGTTAATTGCTACCAACAAAGCTGGGCATCCACAGATTAACGGTGAAGGCACGGCAGAATATGGCCAATTGCAATTGGCCGTCAATGAAGTCGCGATTGAATTAGCGCAAGCTATTGTTCGAGACGGTGAGGGTGCGACAAAATTTATTACGGTGAAAGTTGACGGCGGGAAAACCCGCGCGGAGTGCATGAAAATCGCCAAAGCGATTGGCCACTCGCCGCTGGTGAAAACGGCGTTTTTTGCGAGCGATCCAAACCTTGGGCGCATCCTCGCGGCCATCGGCTATGCGGGGATTTCTGATCTTGACCCCAACAAAATAAAGCTCTTGTTAGGCGATGTTTTGGTCGCCGAAAACGGCGGTCGTGCCGCGAGTTATCGGGAAGAAGATGGCGTGCGGGTAATGAAAGAGGCCGAGATTCTGGTGCATGTACAACTCGGGCGCGGCAAAGAGGCGGTAACGCTGTGGACCTGCGATTTTTCCTATGATTACGTGAAGATTAATGCGGACTATCGCTCTTAGAAAATAAAAAATGTTCGGAAAAATTGAAAAAAAATTAGGCGAAACGCTTGATCGTGCAGAAGTTTTAATCGACAAGCTCGAGCAAATCCTTCCGCCACCCGCGCCGCAAAATGATTGGCAAGCCATCGCTTACCGCTGGCGCAGAAACCGCGGCTCGGGACGTGGATTTTTGCAGGCAGTCGCGCATCCGCATATTATTCGTTTTGAAGATTTGAAAGATATTGACGAGCAAAAAGCGCGGATTGATTCGAATACAAAACAGTTTGTATCGGGTCGGCCAGCCAACAACGTTTTGCTCACTGGCGCGCGCGGCACGGGCAAATCGTCGCTGGTAAAAGCCGCACTTCACCGCTACACAAAGCAGGGCTTGCGTTTAATTGAAGTGGATAAAGCCGATCTCGTGGATCTGCCTGAAATCGCCGATTTAATCGTTGATCGAGGCGAGCGGTTTATCATTTTTAGCGATGATCTTTCGTTCGAGGCAAACGATCCCGGCTACAAGGCGCTGAAGTCGGTGCTCGATGGCGGGATAGCTGCGACTAATGACAATATGCTCGTCTACGCCACCAGTAATCGTCGCCATTTGATGCCCGAAAAGATGAGCGAAAACGAAGAGGCAAAACATACGGATGACGGAGAAATTCATCCGGGTGAAACCACCGAAGAAAAAATTTCCTTGTCCGAGCGTTTTGGTTTGTGGCTGTCTTTCTATCCGTTTGGTCAGGAGCAATATCTGGAAATCGCGCGGCATTGGGTTGGTGTGTTGGCCCCTCAGGTTAAAAGCCATGATGAACAAGCGTTACGCCGCGCGTCTTTGCTGTGGGCGCTGGAACGTGGCTCGCGAAGCGGGCGCGTGGCCTATCAATTTGCACGGGATTGGGCGGGAAGTATTCCTGCTGCAGTGCCTAAACAGAGGGCGCTTGCCATTACCAAACCAACCCGCAAGCCAAGAGCTAAATCAGTATCAACGAAATGAACATTACTGAAGTCGCGGTCGCAGTGTTCATTAAATCCGACGGCACATGTCTACTCTCCTCACGCCCGGGAGGTAAGCCCTATTCCGGCTACTGGGAATTTCCCGGCGGCAAAATTGAAGCAGGTGAATCAGTACGCGATGCCTTGGTGCGCGAGCTGATTGAAGAGCTGAACGTCACGGTCACGCACGCAACACCGTGGTTCACATTCATGATGCATTACACGCATGCCACGGTGCGTCTGCATTGCTGGCGCGTCCATGCCTGGCATGGCGATATGCGCGGCATGGAGGGACAAGAGTTCGTGTGGGTAACGTTGAACAACATGCGTGTAGCGCCCACGCTGCCCGGCTGCGCGCCGATTTTCAAGGCGCTCGCATTGCCGTACGTTTATGCGATTTCTAATGCGAGTGAAATGGGTGTGGAAAATTACCTCAAGCATTCGCGGGCATCTTGGGGCAAAAATACTTCAAACGCCTCACCAATACTAGGGTTTGACTCAGAAAATCCAGCAAAAATGATTCAGGTTCGCGAGAAGCACATGCTGCGCGATGAATTGAAATATTTCGCGCGCAACGTCATCCAGATCGCGCGCGATCATGACGCCAAAGTTCTCATCAATAGCGATATAGCACTCGCCGAAGAGCTCGGTGCCGATGGTGTTCATCTCACCGCCGCACAACTCGCCACGCTCGACGTACGCCCATCTCTGCCGCTCGTCGGTGCCTCCATTCACACTCGCGCTGAGCTTGAACACGCCGCCGAATTGAAATGCGATTTCGCGATTCTCGGCGCGGTAAACGCCACACTCACGCATCCCGGAAAGACGCCAATCGGTTGGAAAAAATTTGCGCAAATTGTCGATGCATCGCCGATCCCCTGCTACGCGGTCGGTGGCCTCGTCATTGACGATTTGGCTACCGCCATCGAATACGGCGCACACGGCATTGCTATGCAGCGTGGGCAGTAGTGCGACTGGAACCTTGCGGTGGTAGCGGGAGTTTTTGAATTCGCAGTTTTGATTTGTGAGGCAAAGTTCGGTCGGTAGCGGTTGGTCGTCGCGACACTTCGGAAACGCTTTTCCCACTTTTGGCGCATGGTTTATCTAATGAAGCGTGCGCGGATAACAGTTATATTGCCATATTGAAATAAAACATGTCAGCCGACACAAACATAGAAACTGGGCAATTGACTGAAGAAGTCAAAGAGTTTGCGCGTTGCAACGCGACGGATGAGTCACTGATGGCCTTGCGCCATCGCCTAGCAAAGTTCACGGCTGACACGTTCACCGAAGTGGGTAATGAGCTTCACGCAGTTGGTAACATCTTCGGAACAGATCGTCGTGATGGCCTATCGCCTTTCGGAAACGGCAGCGACGAGATAGTTGCTGTGTCACTTTTGTTCCGTATCGCGGGGCAGCTGACTTCTGCTGCTTCGGATCTGTTTCAAGACGGCCGCCCCTATGCTGCAGCTGCGCTTGTTCGTCAGATGGTAGAGATTGAGTACTTGGCGTGGGCCTTTCAGAGTCGCGACAAAGACGCAGAGCGCTGGCTAAGGAGCAGCCGAGACGAGCGCGAGAACTTCTTCTCTCCACGAAAGCTGCGAGCAGCGGCAACCGGCAAGTTCAGATCAAAGGACTATGGTTATCACTGTGAACTTGGAGGTCATCCTGTTCCAGGCTCTTCACTGCTTCTTAGCAAGGATCCGGCCTTAGGTCAGCTGTTGCTATTTGACGTGCTCGGACACACTGGGCGCATCTGGGATAGTTTTTTAGACTGGTCACAAGGAAATGAAATGGCGTTTCCAATCTATCGACGGCGAGAGGCAATGTTCAATGAGTACACTGCATGGAAAGCTCAAGATGGTCTCACCACTCTTCCGCCGCTGTGACGGCTAATTTAAACATTAGGTACTACAAGGAGACATCGTGGCCCGTTTATTGTTTTTAGTTTTGTCATTAGCACTGAGTGGTTGCACGTTCATGTATCGCCATTCATACGAGGCACAGTTTTCACCACCCCTCCAAAAACAGGAAACGGCGGTAGCATTTGAGCAAGTCAAGCAGCACTTAATTTCTAAAGGGGCAGTTCCAATTGCGTTGCGCACGCCAGCCCCAAATTATTTCGAGTTCCCTGCCGCCAAAGGGAAGATGGGCCTGCTCCGGGAGCCATTCAACGACTACGTGGCGGTTGTTCGTTCAGAGGATGGCGACCGAATAAGCGTGAGCCTCACTCGTATAATTAGCCATCCGATTGAGTTCACCTCAGAACAAATTCGACAATTCATTTCCAAAACTGAGGAATATATTCACGAGGCCACGTCTCGACAAGTCAAATTGGTTTTGGAAGAGAAACGAAAGTGATACATGACATCGCGGTCAAGAAGTCTTCTTCAGCCGTTAGGACGGCGCAAAAGCCCTCCAGCTTTTACCGTTAACGTCTTCCTTCAGATATTCTGAATCGCCGCTCCGGATCGTTATCCAACATTCAAATTACACAAAATCAGCAGTCGTTCGCAATTACTCAAGTCTGTCGCTTGCTCATCAGGCCGTTTGAAAATTCCGGAACGCAAGGGAAGACGGGCGTCTACGGACATTTGCGCCTGTAGATGCCCGTATTCTGTTGGGTTTGCGTCATTCATCATGAGCGAAACGCAACTCAAACCAGATGAATTCCGCGGCCCGTTTCTCCAGCCGCAAAGCGAAAAGCCCGCAAATACTTCGCAGGCTTCTGTTTTACGTCTAAAAATTATCTCATCGCAGGTGGTGGATTCGCGGCCGCAAAATCGTTATACGTTTTTTCTGCAACGCGATGCCATAGCACCACTTCTTCGCGGAACGCGCGCCATGGCACGTATATTCTTTTGAAGCTTGGATTCTTTGCCGCCTCTTCGTCATAAAGTTCGAACGCTGCTATCTGCGCGACTTTCATCAGCTCAGGCGAGTAGGCGCGCAGCTGAACGCCTTTTGATATCAGGCTCTTAAGCGCTTTTGGAATTTTGAAATCGTACTCGGCCATCACGTCGATGTTCGCTTCGGCTGCTGCCGCTTCAAATGCGGCCTGATATTCTTTCGGCAGTTTTTCCCACACTTTCATGTTGACATAGAAAGAGTACATCGAATTCGATTCCCACCAGCCGGGGTAGTAATAATTTTTGGCGATTTTATAAAAGCCGAGTTTTTCATCATCGTAGGGGCCAATCCATTCCGCCGCATCAATC
>JANYGV010000234.1 GCA_025359285.1 Burkholderiales bacterium | reverse complement strand
GGGTTCAGGTGTTGGCGGCGCTGGTGTAGCCACCACGACAACACTGCTGACGCTGGATAGCGCCGAATGCGCGCAACTCAAAACCGGCAACCGCTGGCAATTTCGCGGCACACCGTTTTATCTTTTCCAAGCCACGAATGGCCAGTGCCCAGATGGACTCTTGGCCGTGACGCGCATGTTCAACAACAAAGCCAATCCGGTCGATTATCAATACCGCTATTCGACCAGTAATTCATTTATCAAGGATTTGGTGAGCAATGGCTGGCGTGCAGATGCGCAGGTAATGTGTGCGCCGGTTTGAGTCACCAAAAATTTGAGCGAGTGATGAGGGAATCTGACCAGATTCATTCGGTTTTGCTGCATGCGGCCAAGCCAACAACATAACCTATAAACGCATATTGAATTAGCCCAAGAATTCCCAACAACGCAGCTTGCGTATTTGCACTCCAGTATCCATCGGCAAATATGAGAAATAACCGATCCAGCGGACGGCCCACTTTAGACAGTAAGTTAAGTTCATCGCGGTGATTTATGTCATAACTTGTCAACAAAACAAAAAATAAAATGGTAAAAACCAATGCAAGGAAAAATGCACATTTCTGCTTACAAAACATTATTTTTCCTTGTCATCGTTGATCCATCACCGTTGCTAAGTTTTGGTAGGTAAACAGCTTCATCGTTTGCCCAAGTTCAGAACGTATTATTTCTTCCTGTCGTCGTATTTTTTCTTTTCATCGTCGCCTTTGAGTAAAGCGTCCGCGCGCTTTTGCTCTGCCTCACTAATGGTCGGCTGCGGCCCACCCAGCTTTAACCGCCGCTGCCGCGCCATCAAAAACGCGATCGTGGCGCCGCCCGCCAACAGCACAAACGGGCCGAACCACAGCAGGTAAGTTTTGCGGCTCACGGGCGGATTGTAGAGGACGAAGTCGCCGTAACGGACGCGTAAAAACTCTTTAATCTCATCGTTCGATTTGCCGCTATCGGCTAGCAGCCGAATCTGGCGGCGCAAGTCACCGGCGAGGCCCGCAGGCGATTCTGCCAAGGTTTGATTTTGACAAACGAGACAGCGCAATTCGGTTTCGAGCTTCTTTAAACGCAGCTCTAAATCCAGCGGCATGGGCGGCATGGGTGGGGTGGCCGTTTGCGCAAAAACATTAGCGGAAAGTGCGCAGGCAAGCAATATTGCAATAACCCATTTCTTAAGATAAAACGCTAGCACTGGCGCGGCATTTAAGACAATAATGCTTGGGAAAGCGCTTATTTGCTTGTTTTTTAAGTTATTTGCAGGCGAAAGCAGGCTCAAAATATTCACAGCTTTCACCATTAAGTTTTCTTCAAATCTTGCAACAACGGCACGATAATATTCTTCATATCCTCTGGCGAAATAGGCCCGGTGTGTTTGTAGCGAATCATGCCGGTTTTATCGATCACGAAGGTTTCTGGCGCGCCGTAAACGCCGAAATCAATGGCCACGCGGCCGTCTCGGTCCATCACCGATTTTGCATATGGGTCGCCAAATTTTTTCAGCCAATCCCGCGCATCCTCGGGCTGATCCTTCCAGTTAAAACCGATGATCGGCACCAATTGCTGCTTGGCCAATTCATTCAATACTGGATGTTCATAGCGGCACGATACGCACCACGAACCCCACACATTCATGAGCCACACCTGGCCCTTCATGTCAGCCGGTGAAAGCGATTTTTCGCCATCTTGTAACAATGCCAATTTGAATTCAGGAACCGGCTTGTTAATGAGCGCCGACGGCACTTCGCGCGGATTCAGGCTCAGGCCTTTATACAAAAACCAGACGAGGCCCGCAAAGATCGCCAACGGCAAAAAATAGCGCCAGATTTTCGTCAATGTGTTCGGCGCGGATGGGTTAAGCGCGGATGGCGTCTCGCTGGGCGCGGCGTTGCTTGCGGCGTGGGTGATTGGTTCGGCCATAACTCAATCCCCGCCCTGCGGTTTTACCATGTTTTTTGCGGTTGCATTTATCAAGACTGGCTCTGGACTTGCTTTTCCAGCTATATTTGGCTCAATCGCCGCGCCCTGCTTGACCTTTAACTTCATTCGATAACGTTTATCGGCCAACGCCAACATGCCGCCAAACGCCATCATCAAACATCCAAACCAGATCCAGTCGACGAACGGTTTGACATAAATTCGCACGCTCCACGCGCCGTTTTTACTGTCCTCGACTGGCTCGCCCAGCGCCACATACACGTCGCGCGTAAAGCCCGCGTCAATGGCGGCTTCGGTCATCATTTGGCCGGATGAAAAATAACGGCGCTTTTCAGGATTCAACTCGCGGACCAATTTGCCGTCTTTGCTCACTTCAAAACTACCCTTGATAGCGGTGTAGTTTGGTCCTGGAACATCGGCGAGCGAAACGAATTTGAAGCTGTATCCCGACTCCGTGGCGGTCTCGCCCGGTGCTAAACGGATATCGCGTTCAGACTCATAACCTTTCACCATCGTCACCCCCACGACAAAGATGGCTATACCGATATGGCCCGCGTGCATGCCGTAAAACGAGGTGGTGTTGGCTTTTATTTTTGCAATCAATCCCGGTGCAGCAGTCTGTTTGAACCGATGCGCAATGGCCGTGATACTGGCGCTCACAATCCACACCGCGAGCGTCAATCCAATCGCGATCCATACTGAAAATTTGCCCATCAACAACGGCACCGCAATGCCAGCAATAACGGCAATGGCCATTGCCCACTTCAAGCGTGTGACCAGCTCGGGCAAGGTTGCGTTACGCCAGCGCGCAATCGGCCCGACCGCCATCAAAAACAGCGCTGGCAGCATGAGTAAGCCAAACACCAAATCAAAATACGGTGGGCCGACCGAAATTTTGCCGTAGCCGAGTGCATCCATAAACAGCGGATACAAGGTGCCGAGCGCGACCGCCAGCATCGCAACGACCATCAAAATATTGTTCGCCAATAAAAACGATTCGCGCGACGTTGGCGTGAATGCGCCCGGCGCTTTAGCCAGGCCCAGCGTGGGCGCGCGCCAGGCGTAGAGCGCCAGCGAGCAGCCGATCACGATCACCAAAAACGCGAGAATGAACACGCCACGCGTCGGGTCAGTCGCGAACGCATGCACGCTCGTGAGCACACCCGAACGGACGAGGAATGTGCCGAGTAACGAAAGCGAAAACGCGATAATCGCCAACAGCACCGTCCAGCTTTTGAAAATACCGCGCTTCTCGGTGACCGCGAGCGAGTGAATCAGGGCGGTGCCGACTAGCCACGGCATGAACGATGCGTTTTCGACCGGATCCCAAAACCACCAGCCGCCCCAACCTAATTCGTAATAAGCCCAAGCTGAACCGAGTGCGATGCCGATGGTGAGAAAAATCCATGCGGCCGTTGTCCATGGCCGCGACCAGCGCGCCCACGTCGCGTCTAATTTTCCCCCGAGCAACGCGGCCACGGCGAACGCAAACGCGACTGAAAACCCCACATAGCCCATGTACAACATCGGCGGGTGATAAATCATGCCCGGATCTTGCAGCAGCGGGTTTAAATCGCGGCCCTCGATGGCGGCGGGAATGAGACGTTCAAACGGGTTCGATGTGACGAGCATAAACAGCAAGAAACCAATCGCGATCAAACCCATCACTGCCAATACGCGCGCAATTACTTCCAACGGCAGATTTTTGCTGAAGATGGATACCGCGAATGTCCAGCCGGCCAGCATCAGCATCCACAATAAAAGTGAGCCTTCGTGCGAGCCCCAGGACGCCGTAATGCGGTAATAAATCGGCAACTTGGTATTCGAATTAGTAGCCACGTTGGTCACCGAAAAATCACTACTGATAAACGAATAAATCAAGCAGCCAAACGCGAAAACGATGAATAAAAATTGGCCTTGCGCGAGCGGACGGGCGAGACTCATCATCCGTTCGTTGCGGCGAAATGCCCCGACCAACGGCACCACGCCTAACGTGACGGCAAGGCAGAGCGCGAGAATGAGTGAGAAGTGACCGAGTTCAGGAATCATGATTTTCGCTACTCAGGTTAGGTTATGGTTTGATATTTGAGCTGGCCTGCGTGACCACCGGTTTTTGTCCGGCAAACACTTTGCCTTCAATCGGGTGCCCAGCTCTTTTCAGCGCTTCTGCGGCTTCCGGCGGCATGTAGTTTTCGTCGTGTTTAGCGAGTACTTCAGACGCTTTAAATACACCGTCCGTGCCGATCCTGCCCTGTGCGACCACGCCTTTTCCTTCCTTAAATAAATCAGGAAGAATGCCAGTGTAGGTCACGGGGATGGTCTTCGCAGTATCGGTCACATCAAATTTTACGGTGAGGCCATCCGAGGTGCGCGCCAAGCTGCCCGCCGTGACCAAACCACCGAGGCGAAAGGTGCGATCTTTTGGCGCTTTTTGCTCGGCCACTTCAGAGGGCGTAAAAAAGAACACGAGATTCGAATTGAACGCGCGCAACACCAGCGTGACGGCGACGGCGATGATTAACAATCCGATGGCGATCCACATAAATCGTTTATGACGAGCTTTCATGTATTTACCTTTTGCCTTACCTTTTTTTGCCTGGTGCGCAACAACACAACCTCACCAATGATCAATAATGCAAACGCACCGAACGAGCCCCAAACATAGAATGCACGCTCACCCATTGAAAAAAATTCATTCCAGTTCATGCGCGCGCTCCCGAAGTTTTGGGCGGCGAAGCAACATATAAATTAGCCACCCACGCAGCCTCTTTTTCACGTTCCAGAATAATCGCGCGTACCCGCCACAGCGCCACCGCAATCGCGTAGGCCCAGCAAGCAAACGTCATGACCAGCATCGGCATGCGCATACTGGGATCCATGCTGGAGCCTGAAGTTGCAACCGAATAGCCTTGATGCAGCGTGTTCCACCACTTCACCGAAAAATAAATAATGGGCACATTGACCGAGCCGACAATGACCAACAATGCACCCGCTTTGTCAGCACGTTTTTTGTCGTCAATCGCATTGATGAGCGCCAGATAACCCACATATAAAAACAGCAAAATCAGGGTCGACGTCATCCGCGCATCCCATGCCCAGAACGTGCCCCAAGTCGGCTTACCCCACAGCGCACCCGTCCATAGCGCCAGCACAGTGAACATTGCGCCGGTAGGTGCCAGCGCCTCCATCATCATCGACGAGAGCCGTGTATTAAATGTAAGCGCCATCACGCCATAAGCCGCCATGACCAAATAAATCAGCATCGCCATCCATGCGGCCGGGACATGAATAAAGATGATGCGATAAACCTCGCCCTGCTGAAAATCAACCGGTGCACGGAACAATCCCAGGTAAAGCCCGACCGCGCCCAACATGGCGGCAACCACGGCAAACCACGGCGCTATTTTCCCTGCAAGCGGATAAAAAGTAGAGGGCGATGCGTATTTGAAAATGCTCACGTTTTCTGCTCGTTATTGATGATGAAAATTAATCCAGTGAAATCTTGACTGCGGCCGCGACCGCAAACGGCGATGCCAGCGCACCCAATAACAATCCCGCGCCCAACAGCGATAGATTTGCGGCGTAATCAATGCCGGCCATTGACGCCTCCACCGCACCGGCTCCAAAAATCAACACGGGAATATATAAGGGTAGCACCAACAATGCCATCAGTATTGAGCCGCCGCGAACACCCAGCGTTAACGCTGCACCAATCGCACCGATCATGGACAAGACTGGCGTACCCAGCATCAGACTGGCGACAATCACGCCAAGTTCACTCGTTCCTAAGCCAAATTGCACGCCGAGTACCGGCGCGACGAGCGCGAGCGGCAGCCCGGTCGTAAACCAGTGCGCCAGCATTTTGCCCGCTGCAATAGTCGCCATGGGATACGGAGACATCGCGAGCTGTTCAAGCGTGCCGTCAGCGTAATCGCTGGCAAATATTCGCGGCAGGGTAAGCAATACTGACAGCAGCGCGGCGACCCACACCACGCCGGGCGCAATGCGCTTTAACAAGGCCGATTCCGCGCCAACCGCGAGCGGAAACAAACTCACGACAATGACAAAAAAAACCAGCGCTTGAATAATCTCGCCGCGACTTCGCATCGCTAGCCGGTAATCGCGCCGAAAGGCAAGCAGGACGCCATTCTCCGGGGATATCACCAACATTTCTGGGGTCGTATTGGCGAGCGAATTCATGTCGCCTCGGCAGCTTGAGCTATGTGGGCCACGTGGGTCACGCGGGCCGCGCCGTCCACGCCCGCCACTTCATTTATTCCCGCCGCCGGAGTGGCCGCCTGCGCTTCGGATGATTCAAGTAACACTTGCTCATCCAGACTCAGCTCACGCATTGGCGCGTGAATCTGCATACTCAAATGGGTGGCGATGCACGCCATGCCGCCCGCCAAAAGATGCTCGTCGATAATGCGGATAAACAACGCCACACCTTCTGCGTCCAGTGCATTGGTTGGCTCGTCAAGCAGCCACAGCGGCTTGCCTGACAACACCAAACGGGCCAAGCCGATGCGACGCTTCTGGCCCTGCGATAACCGTCTCGCGACCAAATGTTGGCGCGACGACAACCCGACTCGTTCAAGCGCATCAACCTGCCGCGCCTGCGTCACATTGACGCCATCAAAGCTCAGGGCGTCTGCCAGATTTTCTATCGCCGTTAAATCATCTTTTAGTGCGTTTGCATGGCCCAGATAAAGCGCATTTAAGCGCAATTTGGCGGAGGCCGTTTTACACACCGACTCATCCCAAAAAATCTCGCCCTCGTCCGCTTCCGTCAAACCTGCCAGCATGCGTAGCAGGCTGGTTTTGCCGCTACCATTGGCACCCCGTAAAACCAATGCTTCGCCGCTTCTAATCGCAAAACCAAGCCGCCTAAACAGCGGACGACCGCCACGCGAAAGCGTCAGATTTTCAACTCGCAAACTCGGCGGCGCTAGTGCAATCATCTCAACGCCATCTCAACGCAATCTCAAGGCAGCACGCGCGATATTGTTATACCGATGTTGCTGGCGCCAGGCTTCAGCGCGCCACTTTGACCGGCCAGATCGCCCGCCTGTGGCTGTGCGCCACCGGATTTTGAGATGCGCGCCTCAATCGTCACCTCGGGAAAGGCAGACAAATTCATGCCCGGTGCCATGGCCATCGAATCATCCAGCGCGAATTGAAACGGCCATGATGTTGGTGCCGCCACCCTCACGACGGCCAGCGGCATTTTGGGGCCGTTCACCGCCCGCGCAAATACGAAAAGCGTATCGCCTGTCGTAATTTTTGCCGCTAATTCTGGCGCAATGGAAACCACACCAGACGTCATTTTGCCTGCTGGTTTTGCGGCGGGCAAAGATGCTTGATTTGATTGCGGATTGGGGACCGA
>JANYGV010000202.1 GCA_025359285.1 Burkholderiales bacterium | reverse complement strand
TTGGTGGAATCCGGATAAATTTGTCGGCCCTGCTGGGCTGTTGGCGGCCTATCGCTTCATCGCCGACACGCGCGATCAAGCGACCAATGAGCGCCTTGATAATCTCGAAGATCCGTATCGATTATTTCGCTGCCATACGATCATGAATTGTGTCGATGTCTGCCCGAAAGGTTTGAACCCATCATTAGCGATTAGCAAGATTAAAGAGATGATGGTGAAGCGTGGTGTTTAGGAAATCGCCATGAATGCGACTGTAACTGATGATCGCCGCCTCGACCGCCTGCGCTGGAAGGCGCGGCGGGGTTTGTTGGAAAACGATTTATTGTTGACCAAGTTTTTGAATGCGGAATTAACCAGCTTGAGCGAGGTCGAGTTATGCGCGTTGGATCAGCTGCTGCAGTTGAGTGACAACGATTTGCTCGACATTTTGATGGGGCGGAAGCCAAGCTCCAACGTAACAACAGCGGCATTAGTGGTTCGCATTCAAAACGCGTAACGGTGTCGATGTATTCAATTTTGTAGTTTGGGCGGACGAACTTTTTCGGAGAATAAAAGCATGGACGCAAAAGGCAAGGCAGTTTTGACGTTGGCGGATGGCAAATCCTTCGATCTGCCGGTATACGGCGGCTCCCACGGTCCTGATGTGCTGGACATTCGCAAGCTGTACGCCCAAACGGGTATGTTCACCTACGACCCTGGTTTTATGTCCACGGCATCCTGCAACTCAAATATTACCTTCATTGATGGTGACAAAGGTGAGCTGTTGTATCGCGGTTATCCGATTGAACAGCTGGCGACGCAATGTGACTTCATGCAGGTTTGTCACTTGTTGCTTTATGGTGATTTACCTAACCCGGCGCAACGTCTGGATTTCGTCAGCCGCGTGACCAATCACACCATGGTTCATGAGCAGATGCAGTTTTTCCTGCGCGGTTTCCGCCGCGATGCGCATCCAATGGCGGTCATGACCGGATTGGTTGGCGCGATGTCGTCGTTCTATCCAGATTCGATGAATTTGCATGATGCGCAGCAGCGCGATATTTCGGCCATTCGTTTGATCGCAAAATTGCCAACGCTTACCGCGATGGCGTACAAATACACCGTCGGCCAGCCGCTGGTGTACCCGCGCAACGATTTATCCTACACCGCGAATTTTATGCGGATGATGTTTGCTGTCCCGGCTGAAGAATACAAAGTTAATGACGTACTGACCCGCGCGCTGGATCGCATTTTCATTCTGCATGCCGATCATGAGCAAAATGCCTCCACCTCGACTGTACGTTTGTGCGCATCCAGCGGTACCAATCCATTTGCCGCAATCGCTGCTGGCGTGGCGTGTCTGTGGGGCCCGGCACATGGCGGTGCCAATGAAGCCGCGCTCAACATGCTCTACGACATTCAGCGCGACGGTGGCCTTCCAAAAATTGGTGAATTTATTGCCAAGGTCAAAGACAAAGATTCAAACGTTCGCTTGATGGGATTTGGCCATCGCGTCTATAAAAACTATGATCCCCGCGCTAAGCTGATGCGCGAAACTTGTTACGAAGTGTTGAATGTATTGGGGCTGCAGGAAGACCCATTATTCAAACTCGCCATGGGACTGGAAAAAATCGCGTTGGAAGATGATTATTTTGTGAGTCGCAAACTCTATCCGAACGTTGATTTTTACTCGGGCATTGTGCAAAAGGCAATTGGCATTCCGGTGCCGTTATTTACCGCGATTTTCGCGCTCGCGCGAACCGTGGGCTGGATTGCGCAGCTCAACGAAATGATTGCTGACCCTGAGCAGAAGATCGGTCGTCCACGCCAGTTATATGTTGGCGCACCACGTCGCGATATTGATAAAAGTAAATTATAGACCCTAGCATTGACGCGGGTGATGAGCAATTTTTTCCCCAAACCCCGCGCCGGTAAATGACTTCAAAATTTTCACGATATTTTTTAGCGGTTGGTTGACGCGTGACGCCACGCCAAGGTCGCACTAGAGCCGCAGCAAACGAGGTTTCATTATGATGCGTGATTTTCAGCAATCCTCCCTATTTTTTGGTGCGAACGCGCCTTATGTGGAAGAGCTTTACGAGCAATACCTGCTCGATCCTGCTGCGGTTCCTGAAAGTTGGCGCAAGCAATTTGATTCACTGCCCAACGTGGCTGGCAATAACGCGAAAGATGTAGCGCATTCGCCGGTTATTGCGGCGTTCGCCGAGCGCGCAAAAAATGGCGGTGCGCGTGTGGTTTACGTGAGTGCTGAAAAAAATGCTGCCAGCGCCGTCGGTGGCGTCGTTGCAAACGCTAACGCCAACGCCAACGCCAACGCCAACGCAGCAGCGGGCCTGACCTCGGACGCATACAAGAAGTCGTTCAAGGTTTTACAGTTCATTCGTGCGCATCGCGTGCTCGGTTCGCGCCATTCGTCGTTAGATCCGCTGAAGCGCAGCGAGCGCATGCCCGTGCCGGAGTTGGAGTTGAGCCACTACGGTTTGGATGAGGGTGATTTAGAAACTGAATACGGATTTGGTTCATGGCAGGGAAAGATCGCAGGCAGCACCGAAAAAGCCAAGCTGAAAGATATTGTCGCGGCGGTGAAGCGCACCTATTGCAGTTACGTCGGCGTCGAATATATGTACATTTCTTCCACCGAACAGAAGCGCTGGGTGCAGGGAAATTTTGAATCGATTCAATCGCAGCCGAGCTTGTCGACGGAAGAAAAGCAATTTTTGTTGGAGCGTTTAAGCGCTGCCGAAACGCTCGAAAAATATCTGCATACCCGCTATGTGGGCCAAAAGCGATTTTCGCTTGAAGGCGGCGAAAGTACCATCCCGCTGCTCGACGACATCATTCAAGGTGCCGGCGAAAAAGGCGTGCGCGAAGTCGTGCTCGGTATGGCGCATCGCGGGCGCTTGAATGTGCTGGTCAACAGCCTTGGTAAATTGCCCGCTGACTTGTTCAGCGAATTCGAAGGCAAGCATGCCCACGAGCTGGACTCGGGTGACGTGAAATACCATCAGGGTTTCTCCAGCGATATTCAAACCAAAGGTGGCGCGGTTCATTTAACGCTGGCGTTTAATCCTTCCCATCTGGAAATTGTAAATCCGGTGGTGGAGGGCTCAGTGCGTGCCCGCCAGGTGCGTCGTGGCGATATCGAAGGCCGCGAAGTGATGCCGATCCTGATCCACGGTGACGCCGCATTTGCGGGACAAGGCGTGGTGATGGAGACGATGGCGCTATCGCAAACGCGCGGCTACAAAACCGGCGGCACGGTGCATATCGTTATCAACAACCAAGTCGGTTTCACCACGTCCGACACCCGTGATACGCGCTCTTCTTTGTATTGCACCGACATCGCAAAAATGATCGAAGCGCCGGTGTTTCACGTCAATGCCGACGATCCCGAATCGGTGCTGCTGGTGGGGCGCATCGCGCTTGAATATCGGATGAAATTTCACAAGGATGTGGTGATTGATCTGGTTTGCTTCCGCAAGCTGGGCCACAACGAGCAGGACGAGCCATTCGTCACTCAGCCGCTAATGTACAAAAAAATCGCCCAGCATCCCGGCACGCGCAAACTGTACGCCGATCGCTTGACCGCGGCCGGCACGGTGAACGCGACGCACGGCGATGATCTGGTCACCAACATCCGTGCGCGCCTCGACGCGGGCAAAAGTACCAACACCAAAATTTTGTATGGCATCAAGCCGCCGCTGGCGGTGGACTGGGCGCCCTACCTCGGTAAAGATTGGCGTCAGCCCGTTGATACGCGCGTGGCGTTAGCGCAACTGCAAATGTACGCCGAGCGTTTGACGCAACCACCGTCTGATTTCAAGTGCCATATGTCGGTTGATAAGCTGCTGGAAGTGCGCCGCAAAATGGGCCGTGGCGAGCAGCCGCTGGATTGGGGCATGGCCGAGAATCTGGCGTACGCGTCGCTAGTCGCAAGCGGCCATCCGATTCGCCTGTCGGGGCAGGATTGTGGACGTGGCACATTCGCCCATCGCCACGTTGTATTGCACGACCAGAACCGCGAGAAATGGGATTCGGGCATTTACGTGCCACTGCAAAATATTCAGGAAAAACAAGCCACGTTTTTGGTCATCGATTCGCTGTTGTCTGAAGAAGCGGTGCTCGGATTTGAATATGGCTACGCATCTGCGCAGCCGTTCGAGTTGGTCATTTGGGAAGCGCAGTTTGGTGATTTTGCCAACGGTGCCCAGGTCGTGATTGACCAATTTATTTCTTCGGGCGAATCAAAATGGGGCCGCCTGTGCGGCCTCACCATGTTCCTGCCGCATGGCTATGAAGGCCAAGGGCCGGAACATTCGTCGGCGCGTCCTGAGCGTTTCCTGCAGCTCTGTGCCGAGCACAATATGCAAGTGGTGATGCCTTCCACCGCGGGCCAGCTATTTCATATGATTCGCCGTCAGGCGCTGCGCCAAATGCGCAAGCCGCTGATTGTGATGATGCCCAAATCGTTGTTGCGCAAGAAAGAAGCCACCTCGCCGATTGAAGATCTCGTGAACGGTAAATTTGAAGTCGTCATTGGTGAAGTCGAAAAGCAGAACATGAAAAACGTGAAGCGCGTTATTTTCTGTTCAGGCAAAGTCTATTTTGATGTCATTGCCGAGCGTCAAAAACGCGCGATTGATGACATCGCGGTGGTTCGGATCGAGCAGCTTTATCCGTTCCCGCATGAAGAATTTGCCGAGCAAATTGCACTTTATCCGAACGCTAAATCAGTCGTCTGGGTGCAGGAAGAGCCGGGCAATCAAGGCGCATGGCATCGTATCCAGCATTACCTGAAACGCGGTATGCGCGCCGATCAAGTGTTGACTAACTCGCTGCGCCCATCGTCGGCTTCACCCGCGGTTGGTTATTTGGCAAAAAGTAATGAGCAACAAAAAACATTGGTGGATGCCGCGCTCAGTCTAGACACCAAAAACGACGACTCACTGACCAAGACCATGCCGCTGAAAACGGTAGCAAAAAAATAATCTTTTGACGTCACGAAAATTTGGTGTTTATGCGAATTTTCTATACACGTCAGCACACAAAAATAAGCTCGAAGGAAGTCAAAAATGTTAATCGAAGTCAAAGTTCCCACCCTTTCAGAATCTGTTTCCGAAGCCACTCTCGTGGCATGGCACAAAAAAATTGGCGATGCGGTCAAGCGTGACGAAAATTTGATTGACGTTGAAACGGATAAAGTGGTGATGGAACTCCCCGCGCCAGCAGATGGGGTGTTGACCAAAATTTTGCAGGGTGATGCGGCCACGGTGGCATCGGGCGAAGTGATCGCCGTGATTGATACCGAGGCGACGGCGAGCGCCGGTGCGGCACCTGCTGCTGCCGTGGTTGCCCCAACGCCCGCAGCGGCCCCAAGTGTCGCCGCAATGAGTCCCTCCGCAGCCAAAATTGCGGCTGAAAATAATGTAACCGATGTGACCGGCACCGGGCGCGGGGGCCGCGTGACTAAGGAAGATGTGGTCAACAAGGTTTCTGGTGCAGCAACAGCGCCAGCAGTGGCGCCAACGGCCTTGCCCGTCGCGGCAGCCTCTGCTTCTGCCAAACCCGCCTCTGCTGCTCCCGCCATCGTGCTTCCCGTCGGTGAGCGTAGCGAGCAGCGTGTGCCAATGTCGCGCCTGCGTGCCCGTATCGCTGAACGTTTGCTGCAATCGCAAGCCACGGCCGCGATATTAACGACCTTTAACGAGGTCAACATGGCACCGGTGATTGCGCTGCGCAACACCTACAAAGAAAAGTTTGAAAAAGAGCATGGCGTGAAGCTGGGCTTCATGTCGTTCTTCGTCAAGGCCGCTGTTCATGCGCTGAAAAAATATCCTATCGTTAACGCCTCAGTGGATGGTAACGACATTGTGTATCACGGCTACTACGACATCGGTATTGCCGTCGGCACCGAGCGCGGCTTGGTGGTGCCGGTATTGCGCGATGCGGATCAGTTATCGATTGCCGGTATTGAAAAACAAATCGCCGCGTTCGGCCAAAAAGCCAAAGACGGCAAGATGACGATTGAGGATTTAACCGGCGGTACGTTTTCGATTTCGAATGGCGGCGTATTTGGCTCGATGCTTTCGACGCCAATCATTAATCCACCGCAGTCCGCGATTCTGGGCGTGCACGCCACGAAAGATCGCGCCGTCGTGGAGAATGGCCAAATCGTCATTCGCCCGATGAACTATTTAGCCATGAGCTACGACCATCGCATTATCGATGGTCGCGAAGCGGTGCTGGCACTGGTGGCGATGAAAGACGCGCTGGAAGATCCGGCGCGGTTGTTGTTGGATATTTGAGCGTTCACAGCGCGTCATTTAATCTATGCAGCTTGTAAGTCAGGTTGCGAAGCGACCTGACAATTTCGATTTGTGAAGACCGACGTCAGGTAGCCCCATTTGCCAAACTCGAACCCGACCTACCGAAAATTGACGTAAATAAAATATTGAAATGACGAAATCAAAATTAAGGCCGCAGCAATGGTTCCGCCAAATTTTCTTTTTCATTTTTGGTGCTTTGCTGACGGGTTTTTTGACCGTATTTTTTGCAAAATTTTTAGGCCACTTTATTCCACAAACGATTGCTGTTCCGGTCGGCGTCGGCACCGCAGTGGCGCTCACGCTGTGGTTCTCGCAATTGATTAAACAGCCCCCATTTGTTATCTCAGGCACATCGCCTTTTATCGCTGGATTTTGTGCCGCACTGGGGGTCCACGTTTCGCGGGTCTGGCTGTCGTAAATACCTTTATTTTGAGTCAGGGTTTTAATCATGAATAAGCAATTCGACGTTGTTGTCATTGGTGCCGGCCCCGGCGGCTACATTGCCGCGATTCGCGCCGCCCAGCTTGGCTTTAGCGTGGCCTGCATTGAGGGCTGGAAAAATCCCAAGGGTGAAATGGCGCTAGGCGGCACCTGCCTCAACGTCGGCTGTATTCCGTCGAAAGCGCTGCTCGAATCCTCAGAAAATTTCGAGAAAATTGAGCATAAATTTTCCGAGCACGGTATCTCCACCGGCAGCGTGAGGATGGACGTCACGAAGATGCAAAATCGCAAAGACACGATCGTCGGCAAGATGACGAAAGGTATCGAATTCCTATTCCGCAAAAACAAAATTACGTGGTTAAAAGGGTTCGGCAAATTCATGTCAGGTGGCGATATTTATACGCTTGAAGTCGCGAATGACGATGTTAAAGAATTGATCGACGCCAAGCATGTCATTATCGCGACCGGCTCGAAGGCGCGGCATCTGCCGGGCATTCCTGTTGATAACGTAAACGTCTGCGACAACGAAGGGGCGCTGATGTTTTCGGCTGTACCGAAACGCCTAGGCGTGATCGGCGCGGGCGTGGTGGGGCTCGAGTTGGGCAGTGTCTGGCGGCGTTTGGGGGCGGAGGTCACGGTACTGGAAGCGATGCCCGCTTTCCTTGCGGCGACCGATGAATCGATCCAGAAAGAAGCCTGGAAATCATTTACCAAAGAGCAGGGCATGAATATCAAGCTCGGGGTGAAAATTGGCAAAGTGACCGTCAAGAAAACCGGTATCACTATTGAATACACCGACGATAAGGACCTTGCACAAAAACTGGAGTGCGACAAATTGATTGTGTCGGTGGGGCGGGTGGCGAATACTGATATTTTGGGCGGTGATGTTGTGGGCTTAAAAATGACCGATCGCGGTTTGATTGAAGTCGATGATCATTGCAAAACCAATCTGCCGAATGTGTATGCGATTGGCGACGTGGTGCGCGGGCCGATGCTGGCGCACAAAGCCGAGGATGAAGGAGTGGCGGTGGCTGAAATGATTGCGGGTCAAAAACCGCACATCGATTTCAATACCATTCCGTGGATCATTTACTCTTCGCCTGAAGTGGCCTGGGTCGGCAAAAATGAGCAGCAATTGAAAGCAGAAGGCATCGAGTTCAAGGCCGGACAATTCCCGTTTATGGCGAACGGTCGTGCGCTGGGCCAGGGCGAGCCGAATGGTTTTGTGAAGATCATTGCCGACGCGAAAACGGATCGCATTTTAGGTGCGCACATCATTCATGCCCATGCATCTGAACTGATCCAGGAGCTCGTGACGGCAATGGAATTTAAGGCTGCGTCAGAAGACATCGCGCGCATTGTGCACGGCCATCCCACGCTTTCCGAGGTCGTGCGCGAAGCCGCGTTGGCGGTGGATAAACGTGCGTTGAATATGTGATGGCTTCACTTGCTAAACTCTAGCAGCAGTGTGCCTTTTGAGCAATAAATGCTCCAAGATGCCCGCCAATATTAGGGTTCGCCAGTATTTGGCCATGGCCCTATGAGTACGAAACCACTTCCCAACATTTCCGGTGAAACTGGTGAGGCCGGCCTGATTGAAGCGGGCAATCCGCTGGAATGGTATTGGAAATTTTCGCAGGCAAGTGATTTTGAATCCGACCCTGCGCAGCTGGCGGTGCTCAAACATTTAGATCGCCTGCACACCGATCTGGAAAAATATCGGCAGTATCGTCAGGGCCCGGTTAACCGGCTCGTGACTAATTTTGGCGGCGGCAAAAAGCCACCGCGTGGCCTCTATATTTGGGGCAGTGTCGGGCGCGGTAAATCGCTAATGATGGATGCGTTTTACAACGTTTGCACGCTCAAGCGAAAACGCCGCGTGCATTTTCATGAGTTTATGCGAGAGCTGCATGGCGAGTTGCAAAAACACGCGGGTGAGACGGATCCGCTGGATGCGATCTCAACGACGATCTCGCACCAATTGCGGCTGCTGTGCTTTGACGAATTTCACGTCAGCGATATTGCGGACGCGATGATCCTGGGCCGCTTGTTGGAACTGTTGACCGACAAAGGCGTGGTGTTGGTGATGACGTCCAACTATCCGCCCGATGATTTGTATCCGAATGGATTGCAGCGCTCACGTTTTCTACCCGCGATTGAAATCATGAAGCGCGAGCTGGAAGTGATCGAGATTGCCGGCGCGCGCGATCATCGGCGGCGTATTCTGGAATCCATGTTGGTCTATCACGCCCCCCTGTCACAGGCCGGAGAACAAGCGCTGGCGCGGGCTTTCGAGGCGATGTCGCGGGCTAGCTTTATGAGCGCGGGCACTATTTCCATCGGCGGTCGTGAGATGGCTTATGTGCGCCGAGCGAAGGGTGTCATCTGGTTTGAGTTTGATGAGCTGTGCGTGAAACCACGTTCGCAGATTGATTATTTAGCGCTCGCGAATCAATATCACACGGTGCTGATTTCTAATATTCCGCAACTTCACGCCCGAAACCGCGCGGATGTGGTGCGGCGATTTACCTGGTTGGTGGACGTTTTTTATGATCAGCGTGTCAAGCTGATTTGCAGCGCGGAGGTGGAGCCGGAATTATTGGTGGTGGATGATCGCATATCGAATGCGAAATCAACCAAGGCGGCCAAATCTAACGCGGACGCGGGCGATGCCACGCAAATGGTATCCGCTGAATTTGCGCGCACGGCATCTCGGTTACGAGAGATGCAATCGCGCGAATATTTTTCGCGCAAACATGCATCCGCCGACAATCCGGCGGTGATGAAAATTAGTTAGGTGTTTGTATCCATTTACTCGTGAAAGAAAATATGTCTACATTCCGTGGTTTGTTGCTCTCAAAATCTGAGGCTGCCGATGGCGCTAAATTCAGTGCGAACGTTGCGGATATTCCACTTTCGGATTTACCGGCCGATGGCGATGTGGTGGTGCGCATTGAATATTCCACGCTCAATTACAAAGATGGTTTAGCGATCGCTAATAAATCGCCGGTGGTCCGTAAATGGCCGATTGTGGCCGGGATTGACGGTGCGGGCACCGTCGAATCGAGCGATCATCCTGCCTGGAAAGCGGGTGATAAGGTGATCCTGAACGGCTGGGGTGTGGGTGAAAATCACTGGGGATGTTTAGGCCAGCGCGCGAAGCTGAAAGGCGATTGGCTGGTGCGTTTGCCTGACGCGTTTACTACCCAACAGGCGATGGCCATTGGCACGGCGGGGTATACCGCGATGTTGTGTTGTTTGGCTCTGGAACAACATGGTGTCAACAAATCGCAAGGTGAAATTTTGGTCACGGGTGCATCCGGCGGCGTGGGCAGCGTGGCGATTTCGATTCTGTCGTCGTGGGGTTACGACGTCGTGGCCTCGACCGGAAAATTAAATGAAACGGAATATCTAAAATCGCTAGGTGCGAAAGAGGTGATTGATCGCGCCACGCTTTCTGCGGTGGGCAAACCGCTGCAAAAAGAACGCTGGGCTGGCGTGGTCGATTCGGTCGGCTCGCACACCTTGGTCAATGCAGTAGCGCAGACCCGATATCGAGGTGTGGTGGCGGCCTGCGGGCTCGCGCAGGGTGCGGATTTTCCGGCCACGGTGATGCCATTTATTTTGCGTGGTGTGGTGCTCGCCGGCGTGGATAGTGTGTATCAGCCGATGGCAACGCGCCTTGCTGCATGGGCTCGTCTGGCAAGCGATTTAGATTTGAAAAAACTGGACTCGATTACCACCACAATCAAACTAGGCGATGCCATTGCCGCGGCGGATGATGTGTTGGCGGCAAAAATACGTGGCCGACTGGTGGTCGTTGTAAACGCCTGACATTGCCTTAAACTGCTTTAGGCGTCGAAAATTCCGACGCGCGTCGCCACCAAAACGGCGGCACAAAGAGTATCGTCGGCGAGTCTGCTGCGGACGATGGCGCTGACGCCGCCCCACATCCATTTGACGTTCTATCCGTATAGCCTAAATGAGCGTTAAAATAGCGTCGGGTAGAAGTGAAACAGAACAAGTTCGTGCTTCTACCATCAGATAAAGTTTTTTGTTGGGAAACGCCATGAACGCTGACGCAGATAAATCCGGATTACCGCCTTTGGATCTCGACCTCACCGGTTACTTTGCGTCTCTTGAGCCCATCGCGCCTTCGAGCGTGTTTGACGTCACCACGCCCCAGCAGGAACAGAAATTAAGTGAGGAAGCCGTGATTGGAGAATCCAAACTCACCAGCAATGGTTTTTTTGTGCGTATCAACGAAGCCGCACCGCGCCGCAAGCCGCGCAACACACCGCCGGTAATTCTCGTCATTGAAGATGACGATACCACTGCAGCGGTCATCGTCGGCGCGCTCGAGGCAAATCACTACCACGTTACCCGCGCCGCAAATCGCCAGCAGATCGTTGACGGCATGAAAATGTCGCCTGATTTGGTATTGCTGGATGTGATGCTGCCCGATGCAAATGGATTTGATGTGCTTGCCCGTATGCGCGGCGCTCGTGATTTTGCGGATACTCCGGTGTTGATGCTGACCAGCTTGGGCGCGCTGGATGACATTCTGAAAGGCTTAAAGCTGGGCGCGAACGGCTATCTCACTAAGCCCGCCAAATCAAAGGCGCTGCTCGACGCTATCAAGCAAGTGCTGTCGTAGGTCACGATTAATCTGGGGCCTTATCGGCCAGTTACTTTCTACGCCCAAACCGTAGTTTTTAGCTAGTTTCCCGACTGTATATCCATTCCGTTTTCGCGAGGCTAATCGATGGGCGCTTACCAAGATTTTTACGATCTTTCATTTAGCCACCGCGACGAATTCTGGACGCAGCAAGCGGCGCGCATTGATTGGGTTAAGCCGTTCAACCGCGTGTGCGATTTTTCAAATCCGCCGTTTGCAAAATGGTTTGTGGGAGGAGAGACCAATCTTTGCTATAACGCGGTGGATCGTCATCTGGCGAAGCGCTCCCATCAAAACGCGCTGACGTGGATTTCGTCCGAGGTCGAGCAAACGCGAACGTTCACGTACCGTGAATTATTTGTTGAGGTGAATCGGTTTGCCGCGATTTTAAAATCGCTTGGCGTGGCCAAAGGCGACCGCGTGCTGATTTACATGCCGATGATTCCCGAAGCGGTATTTGCCATGCTCGCCACAGTTCGAATCGGCGCCATTCATTCCGTGGTGTTTGGTGGATTCGCGGCC
>JANYGV010000174.1 GCA_025359285.1 Burkholderiales bacterium | reverse complement strand
CGTGGCGATGCGGCTTACAACGACACTTCGGTTGTTTCGCTACTGCCGTTGAACATTCCGCAAACGTTGGTGAGCGGCGTTTATGACGGCATAGCCGCGCCTGCGCACGCGCTGCGCTATCGTGAATGCGCGCAAGCAAAAAATGAAACCGTTCGACTGGTGACCATCGACAATGCCGCTCACTTTGAATTGATTGCGCCGTGGACCGACGCGGGCCGAGAAGTAATAAAGCAAATTATCGAGGCGGTGCATCTGGACAAAACGTTGGGCAAAACCAGTCCGTTATCGCCCTGATCGGAATTTCATTTCGCAGCGGCGGGCATCACCAAGGCATGCATGCTTTCGTTCGGCTCAACCAATTGCCGCGGCAGACGCGTTATTTTTCTCACTGATTAATGGGCAGATACAGACTCAAACACGTCCCGCCACCTGTTGTTGATACGATCTCAAGATGACCTCCCAATTTTGCGGCGCGGCTTTTCATGTTTTCGATACCGCGGCCATGTTGGCCGACGATTGCTAACCCTCTGCCGTCATCGGCGACGCTTACCAGAATGCGATTCTTCGGATAATCGACACTGGTCGATAGCGTAATGAGTTTGGCGTTCGCGTGTTTGAGCGTATTCGTGAATGCTTCCTGCACAATTCGCAGCACGCTGCGCACGTTTTCCGCATCAAGATAGGCGAGCGGCGGTAGATCATTGACCGCCCATGCAAGCGTAATGCCGGCGGCATTCAGGCGCGGGCCGAGGCGATAACGCAAATTTCCGAGCACCACCAATAAATCGCTCTCGACAGGTTCCAGCGAATCAATTGTTATTTTGAGCTCGTCAATACAGTCCGTCAGCACTTCTGACATTTGATGGCTGGTGAGTGTGCCCATACGCGCGAGTGCTAGTGTGGACATTAGATGGGAACCGATGCCATCATGCATATCGCGCATCAGCCGCTGGCGCTCCTCGGCGGTAGCGCGTTGCTGATCGAGCTCCCGCACTTGCTCAAAGCTGGCGGCGAGTTGTTTTTCGCGTTTGGTTAACCGGTCTGAAAGTTGTGCGTTCAGTGTTTCAAAATTGTTTAGCGTGCCGACGAACCGTGCGGTGAGCAGCGCGGCAACAGCAAACACAAAAAATGGCAGGCCCAACGGCAGAAGATACAGCCGATCAAAACCCAGCAGCTCCATATAGTTAGCTAAATCATGGATGCCAAAGGAAGCATTAACCACGAGCGCCAGAAGCATAAGCAAATTTTCAGGGGAAAATTTATGAATGAGTTTTCGCACGAGCACCCACAAAATAGCGATGCCCAGCAGCCCAATGGCGTTATTGTAAAGCTCACTTGCGAGGCCGTATGATGATGCTGGAACGACGAAGGTGACAAGACTCGCGACGGTGACGAATATCCATACCGCACGCTCAAAACGCGGCGATTTTTCATTTGCAAATCTCAACACAAAGCTCAGTTGGAGCGCGGTGATGATGCCGAGCGCGGGCACCACCAAATACACCAACGGTGAAATAAATTCATGAACGAAGTAGTGAAGTGTTCGAATTATGGAAACAAAACACATTAGTGCGAATAAACCAAACATCGATTCAGTGCGCCGCTTAGCCCAGATCCAAACCGCTAATAATCCCGATAGCAGCATCAGGGCGGTGATGAATTTCAACAGTGTATTTTGTATAAAATAGCGTCGATCCCACATAGCGCGAATCGGCGTCGCGTCGCCGACATACACGCTTGACAGCCCGGCACGACCGAAGCCATCCGGGTGCAGCCGCACCCAAACCTCATTAGACCCCGCACGCAACAATGCCGACGGTACGACGAAATATTGTGCATTGTTCCAATTCACTTCCCGTCGTTCGATGTCGCCGCTAACGCCCAGCAATGAACCGTTGACAAATACTGCGATATTATTCGTTGCGCGCGGGAAATACAGCGCGACCGGAAACGGCGAAATCGACAGCGACTCGTCGAAATCGACCGTCAGCCGGTACCAGCCCACTTTGTCTCGCGGGCGCTGCTGTTTGCTCCAGCTATCCGGTAGGGAAACTACTTGCCATTTCTCATCGGGCGACGTCGGTGGTGCCGTGCTGGCAACATGCAAAAATTCGGCCTGCGTAATGTGAGTGACTAACGCTTCTGTGCGAGGCGCGGGGTTGACGTTATCCGCTGCGGCGCGTGCCGCAGGCGCACATGCAACCAAAGATGCAAACGAAAAAAAAATGACGCAAGCCGCAAACGATAAAGCATCGCGATGTGTTGGCGGGGAACCCAAAAAGAACGACAAACGCGTCGATGCCACCGAGATGTTATTTTTATGATTCACGTCGTCATGCGATTCGTCGGGCGTGAGGCGACTAATAAATAGCTACAGGGTTCGGATAATGCCCATACGATTGGCTTCAAACACAGCTTCGCCGCGTGAATGGACGGCGAGTTTACGGTATATTTTTTTGACATGGCTGGTCACTGTGTGCGGAGAAATTCCCATTAGTTTACCCATCTCCGGATAGTTGTAGCCCTTTGAGGCCAGCATCAATATTTCCCGTTCACGCGCCGAAATCGCGACCTCTTCCGGCAGCACACCCGACATGACTTCGCTTGGCAGCGGGTCGATGATGGCTTCGGGCTGAAACCGTTTCAACAAACGACGCGCAATGATCGGACTAATCGGCGAACCGCCTGCGATCAATTCGCGAATGCCGGAGAGAAAATTCTGTTCCGACGCATCTTTCAATAAATATCCTGATGCACCTGCCTCAATCGAAGCCAGCACGTGCTCCTCATCGCCAAACACGGTGACGACCATGCATTCACAATCGGGCAGTGTCGCGGTGGCGCGGCGAATAACCTCGATTCCCGAAATGTCCGGCAAGCCAAGATCCACCAGCACCACGTCGGGTTTGAGCGCGCCGAGCATTGCCAAGCCTTCGTGTCCTGTGCCCACGCTGCCCACCACCTCGAAACTGAGGTCGGTCGATAAAATAGCAGTGTATCGCGCGCGAAACGCAACGTCATCTTCAACAATCAAAACGCGCGGCATGAAAGTGGTTCTCTCTTTCAGGAATTATTTTTTAAGTATTTGACATTGTAGTGCCTGGCACTGGGGGCTTGGCTATCCCTCGATTGCGGTATGCGATGAAATTTGTTCACCTGTGAGCAATGGGACGAGGCGGTAGCGAAGAAATTGTTGAAAACGCAAACTCTTTATTCTGAGCGGCTTTTAGGTCAAAAATGGCTCATGAAGCGCGCGTATCGGCGATTTACAAAAGAAAGCCCGATATTATTCGGGCCTTTTTATTTTACGGTTGGCAAATATAAAGGGCTAAAAAGCTATTCCAGCTTGATCCCTTTTTTCACCACAATCGCCTTCATTTTGTCGTATTCGATTTTAATGTCTTTGGCAAATTCAGCGGGTGTACTGCCCACCGGGTCAGCGCCTTGTTGGGCAAGTTTTTCTTTGGTTGCGGGGTTGTTGACTGCTTTGACCGAGGCCGCATAAAGCTTATCGACGATTTCCTTCGGTGTTTTGGCGGGCACCACCATGCCGTACCATGCCGGGTCATTTACGTCCGCCATGCCGAGCTCCGCAAAAGTCGGGATATTCGGGTACGCGGCCAAACGTTTCGGCGCTGCAACTGCGAGCAGCCGCAGCTTGCCAGCATCGATTTGCGCTTTTGAGGACGGCAGGTTATCGAACAACACGGGCACCTGGCCCCCGACCACGTCAATGACGGCAGGGCCCGCGCCTTTGTACGGAATGTGCGCCATATCAGTGCCGCTGGCAGACATGAATAGCTCGCCCATCATGTGGCTTATACCAGCGGTGCCTGAAGTGGCGAACGAATATTTATTCGGATTCTTTTTTAGCAGCTCAATAAATTCCTTGAAGTCTTTAGCCGGCACGGACGGATGCACCGCCAATATGTTTGGCACGGCCACAAACTTCGTTACCGGAATAAAATCCGTAAAGTTGTTGTACGGAATACGCGCATTCGCGGCTGGATTTACCGCCATCGTCGAGACGGTGGCGACACCGAGTGTGTAACCATCTGGCGCTGATTTTGCGACGACATCGGCACCAATCGAGCCGCCGCCGCCGCCACGGTTTTCGACGATGACCGGCTGCCCCAACTCTTTTGATAACTGATCGGCCACGATTCGAGCCACGATATCGGTGGTGCCCGCGGGTGCAAACGGGACGATTAATTTAATCGGTTTGTTGGGATATTGCGCCGCCGCTAAGCCCGACAGCATTGCAAGGCTGGCACCCAAAATAAGCAGTGATTTACGAATCATTTTTATCTCCTCGTTGTTATAAAACCATCAAAACGGTCTGCTCAAAAACTATTCAAAATAATCTTAGCGCTTATGGCATCAGCACGGTTGATCCGGTGGTCTTACGCGCTTCCAGATCGCGGTGTGCCTGCGCCGCATCTTTCAATGGGTAGGTCTGGTTGATATCGATTTTAACAATCCCGCGACCGACCATATCAAACAATTCGTTGGACGTCGCGACCAATTCTGCGCGCGTGGCAATGTGGGTGTAGAGCGTGGGTCGCGTCACAAACAGTGAACCTTTGGCGGCCAGCAAGCCTAGATCGAGCGGCTCAACTTTGCCGCTTGCATTGCCGAAGAGTGCGACCATACCCCTCGGGCGCACGCAATCAAGTGATTTCAAAAACGTATCTTTGCCCACGCCGTCGTAGACCACATCGCACTTTTTGCCGCCAGTGATTTCAGCCACGCGCGCGACGAAATCCTCTGTGCGGTAGTTAATAACATGATGGCAACCTGCCGCGCGCGCCATCACCGCTTTTTCTTCACTGCCAACGGTGCCGATTACGGTTGCGCCCAAATGCCGCGCCCATTGCGACACAATCAAGCCGACGCCGCCCGCCGCCGCATGGAAAAGAATCGTATCGCCTTTGTTTACCCTGAAGGTGCGCCGCAATAAATATTGTGCGGTCATGCCTTTTAACATCATGGATGCGGCCTGTTGATCGGTAACATTATCCGGTATCTTCACCATGCGCTCGGCAGGCATTAAACGTACTTCAGAATAAGATCCGATAGGCGCGGTGGCACATGCCACGCGATCCCCGATTTTGAAATCACGCACATTCGCGCCGACGGCTTCAATCACCCCCGCGCCCTCAAGCCCTAGTACGCTCGGTAACGCAATTTGGTACAGGCCGGTGCGATGGTAAGTGTCGATGTAGTTAAGGCCAATGGCGGTTTGTTTGATGCGCACTTCATCAGCACCGGGTGCACCGACTTCGACGACTTCCCACTTCATCATTTCAGGACCGCCGTGTTCGTGAATTCGGATGGCGTGGACAGGCGTATCAGGATAGCTAGCGGGGGTTGTCATGTTTTTCCTTGGGAAGTTTTATGGTCGAGAATAAAATTATGAAGCGTCGCAAGCTTCGCTGCCCGTATTGCTTTCGGAATAGCGGCAGGCAACACTTTAGCCGCAATCTCGCCCAGATTCATTGACTGCAATCGACTGAACGCTGCTCTTAAATATTGACTAGCCAGTTGCGCGTCAGGATGAATGCAGCGGCAGGCCTGAAGCCAATCGCCGAATCGATCCGGGCGGCGCATCGCGTCGACCCCATCGAGCAGTGCAAGCAATTCTTCATTAGAAAGCGCAGCAGCGGCGGATAACTGGCGATGCCCTTTCGCCACCATGATCGCAAAATCGCGGCATTCCGCCGGCACGCGCAGACGCTCACACATCGCGCGGATCAGGTCGACCGCTGTGGATTGGTCTCCCGCAGGCTTGCTCATGTCGTAAGCCAAGTCGTGCACCAGAATCGCAAAGCGAATCGGCAAATTAAAATTATGTTTTGCCGCGCGGTCGAGCAGCGGCCAGGTTGACCGATGTGAGGTCGGACGACTGTCGGCATCGCGGGTAAAAAGTACCTCAAGCTCAGGCAATATTTTTGCGATTGCACCGCTCGCCTGCAGGGTGGTGAACATCGCTGACGGCGTGATTTCCATTAGACCGCGAGCAAGTTCCTGCCACACGCGCTCAGACACTAAATGATCGACCTCACCGCTCGCGACCATCGCGCGCATCAGCCCAACTGTTTCATCGGCGACGCGAAATCCGAGTGGTTGGAAGCGTGCGACAAATCGGGCCACGCGCAGAACCCGCACCGGATCTTCACTAAAGGCTTCGCTCACGTGTCGCAAAATTTTATTCGCTAAATCGTTTGCGCCGCCATAGGGGTCAATCAAGGTGCCATCATCTGCCACGGCCATCGCGTTAATGGTGAGGTCGCGTCGTTTGAGATCGTCAATCAATGTCACGTCGGCAGCGGCATGAAACGCAAAGCCGGCGTAGCCCGGCGCTGTCTTTCGCTCAGTGCGGGCAAGCGCATATTCTTCGTGGGTGTCGGGGTGCAAAAAAACCGGAAAATCTGCGCCGACGGCGCGATAACCTGCATCAATCATTTGCTGTGGCGTGGCACCCACGACCACATAATCGCGATCTTTCACCGCGAGTCCCAGCATCTCATCGCGTACCGATCCTCCGACTGCATAGATTTTTAAAGCATGTTCTCGCATTCAAACTCTAGCATGGACGGGAATTTTCGAGCATAAATGCCTGAAACGCCGCGCTGAATATAGGGTTTTAGGGGTTAGGAATATTGGGTACATCACCCAATGCGGGTGCATGAGTTTCCTATGGTGCGGGTGATGCATATGGTTCATCTTCGGCAACAAACTCTGTTTCGAATAGTGCGTCTTTTATCCAATGGGCAACGCTGGTGGTCGCGGTAACCGCCGCGCAATACGCGAGCGTATCTGCGGCGAGCGCGGGCCGATAGGTTTGAAACCGCATCACCACGGGCGCGAACATCGCATCTGCTGCCGAAAATTCACCGTATAAAAAAGGTGATGACGTTTTGCTGCCAAAGTTTGCACGCGCTTCACGCCAGATCGCTTCTATTCGTTCGATGTTTTTCGCCACATCCGCCGTCATACCGAGGCCCGCGTAATCGGCGCGAATACTCATCGGCATACTGGAGCGCAGCGCTCGAAAACCGGCATGCATTTCGGCCACGACGCAGCGTGCGTGATTGCGTGCTGCGGCATCACGCGGCCAGACGGCGTGCTGTGGAAAAGCTTCTGCCACGGTCTCGAAAATGGCGGTCGATTCCCAACTGGATTGACCGGATTCTGGCTCGCCGTTCCACAGCACTGGCACCAGGCGCGAGGGCGAATAGCGCGGCAAGTCGTGCTCCCATTCCGGGCTGTGAAACTTCAACATGATCTCTTCAAACGGGATGCCGAATTGCTTGAGCAAAACCCACGGCCGCATTGACCATGAGGAATAATTTTTGTTGGCAATGACGAGTTTGAGTGACATTACGTTATCCGATTTTTATGGTGGATTGTGCTGGCTGTTACGTGTTGTGCGCTGAACACTGAACGCTGAACACTGAACGCTGAACGCGATGCGACGCAGGTTTTTGATGCTGCTTTTGTGCCGTTGTATATTTTTGTTCTTGGGTCGATGAAGGAATTTATCGACCCGCGCTATTGCGGAGGTTTTGGTATTTTGCGCGACCAGAATCCTCGCGCATGTAGCCGGTCACGACCGCTTCCATATCGCTCGCTGGACCAAAAATAGCCGGAAACGGGTCGGGCGAAATGTTCGGCAGGCTCATTGAGCGAACATTATCGCGAGTGATGAGCTTGCCGGGGAGCCTTTCAAATACCGCCGCTTGCAGCATTGAAAGTGATGGCCCCAAACCGATCACCACGCGCTGCTTGCCGGTCAGTGACACCACAAAATTAATGAGTTGTTCCAGCGTATAAACCCTGGGCCCGACCAAGCGATAGGTTTTGCCAAAGGTTTCAGATCGCGCCAAGCTGTCGGCAATCGCGCGTGCGACATCCTCGACCCAAACGGGCTGAAATTGAGCGTTGGCCGACCCCAGCGGTATCACCGGAAACATTTTGACCAAGCCGACAAACATATTCAGAAATTTATCATTTTCGCCAAACACAACCGAAGGCTGGAACATCGTTACTTGCAGCGTGGGGTTGGCTTTCGCTACCGCCAGCACGTTGGCCTCGCCGCGCCCGCGCGACTGCAAATAAACGCTGGGTCCGTGCGGATCGGCGTTTAGCGCGCTCATCTGGATCAAACGCGCCACATTGGCTTTCACACAAGTCTCGGCAACCAGCTTGGGGAATTGCGCATGTTCGCGCTCAAAATTGCCATGCAAAATGCCGATTAAATTGATCACAGCGTCATGTTCTTTTGCCAATCCCAGCAAGACCTCGGCGTTGTGCACATCCGCCTCGACGACATCGACCGTGGGCAAAATCAGCAGGTGCTTGCCACGTTCACGCAGCCGCGTTGGCACCGTTACAAAATAGCCGCGTGCGGTTAATTGATCTGCTAGCGATGCGCCGATGAAACCAGTGCCGCCGAGCAATAAGACTTTTTTTATATTCATGGGATATCGCTAAATTTTAGTCAGCGCGCGGTGCGGCATTGAGTACGGTATTGGTTGGTTCGCTACTAAGCGTGGGAATCGACACCAGCGGCGTGGTGTCTTTAGGTGCAGAATTGGCGGCGCTGCCCGCGTTGGATGTAGAACTGGTAGCAGAACTGGTAGCAGAACCACGGGCAGGCACATTGCCCATCATTGCTTTTAGGCTTACGTTAGAAGCGCCCATTTGTCGTGCGTAAAACCAAGCGTTAGTCATGACTTTTTTAACATAATCACGCGTCTCGGTAAATGGAATGCTTTCTGCATAAATGGCGCCTTCAAGTGGCACCTCGGCACGCCAGCGTCGGGCGCGTCCCGGGCCGGCGTTATAGCCAGCGGTGGCGAGCACCGGGTGTCCGAGGTCGTCCAGCACATGACGAAGATAATAAGCGCCCAAATTCAAGTTGGTGGGCACATCAATGACGCGATCCATCGCTAAATCTTTCATGCCCACGCGGCCCGCCACCCACCGCGCTGTGGCGGGCATTAGCTGCATCAAACCCATCGCACCCACGCGCGAACGGGCGTCGGCCATAAAGCGGCTTTCTTGCCGAATCAGGCCGTACATCCATGCTTCGTCGAGCTGGTTGGCGCGCGCCTGAGTTTGCATATCGCTGCGATAAGGCATCGGAAAACGCTGGGCAAAGTCATGCACGACCGAAGTCCGTTCAGCGGCGCTGATCGCGCGATCAGGAATGTTGGCTTGCCGCGCAATTTCTGCCGCCGCGAGCAAATCCTGATCGTTCATATTACGAATTGCGTAATACCATTCACGCACACCTTCGGTTTTCATTTCAAGCCGATATAACGCCAGCGCGCGACGCATGGCGGGCACACTCAGGAGCCGTTCCAAATCGGTACGGGTAGGTTTGTAGCCCTGCCAGTTGGGCGCAATCGGCGCGCCCAGCTCCTCCGATGCCAGCACCCCATAAAAACTATTTTCTCGCGCCAGCAAGGCGCGAATCGGCTTGGCGGCATCGAGATTGCCTGCCTGCGCATAGGCGCGCGCCTGCCAGTAGCGCCAGGCACTGTCGCGCCGCTCGCTTACCGACATCGCGTCAATCGCCGCGCTCAGCGCGTCCCAATCACCTGCGCGCAAGGCTGCTCGCGCCTTCCAGCCTGCCTGCGCGTCATTCAATTCAAACCGGGTGGCCGCTACGCTCGTGGTGGTCGCGGCAGTAGAAGAACGGCGAAACCACGTCAACGCATTGGCGTCGTGCTGCATTGCGCCATATTGGCCCACTTGAGCCCAGGCATATGCCTGATCCGCCGGATTAAGGGTAGTGCCGTTTTGATTTAGCAGGGCGGCGGCGCGAGCGGCTTCATTTCGGGCTAACCGCGTGATCGCAAATAAAAAAACTTCAACCGATGGCGGTGAATTCGCGTTGAGTTTTTGGGCGCTCAAATATTTTGCCGGGTCACTGCTGGCGCTCGCCACCGCGCGATCAAGGCTGGCTGAAAATTGTCCTGAGTTGGCAGCAAAAGCCGCGCTTCGGCGAGCGTCGTTAGGCTGATTGGCCTCAAACGCGCGACGCACCCGCGGCCACACGTTTTCACTCGCAATCGCGGCGGAGTCGAATGCCGATTGAAATGCTGAGTAGCAGTTGTCGGACGAATTTTTGCCTGCTAACCAGGCGGCTTTTATTTGCGATTTTGCCTGGACGAGATTTTCTTTTTCCAATTCGTTTTGCGGCTTGCGGGCGAGCAAATAGCGCCATTGATGGCAGACTACTTCGCTATCTTCCGTAGTGAGTTTCGCGAATTCAGGCTCAAATAGTTCCCATGCGTCGAGCGTGCCCAACACTTTTAACCA
>JANYGV010000123.1 GCA_025359285.1 Burkholderiales bacterium | reverse complement strand
TGTTTCACCACCGGCGTCGCTTTGTAATTTTTCCGCAAACGCTTTGACGGCTGGCTCGGTGCGCTCGCCGCTGATTACCGCCTCTTGAAAGTCATAGCGAGCCGGTTCATCGTATTTGCCATGGTTTTTTTCAAACCAGTCGCGCAGTACTTTATCGTCAGCCGGCGGCAGCTTAAGCTCTGCGCTCACCATGCTCAGGGCCTTAAAAATGACGCGGTCACGAATGACTGCATCACCCTTTTCGACGCCCAGCGCGAGCCCCTCCCGGTAGAGCACTTCGTTGTCTAACCAAACCCGGCGCAACGCGAACAACTCTTCGGCATTCGGATCTCGACCGCGGGCATTTTTGAATACCTGGCGTGCTTGATCATCAACTGCACCATCAACAATGATGACACGCGGGTTGTCAGCGCCCCCAGAGATAAGGTGATCAACCCCAAACAAAACTGCACCAAGAATTAAGAAATGCAGCAGCGGTTCGCGCGCCCATGGGGGAATTTGCCGCATTTGTGTGGTGACGCCCAATTTATTGACGACCGGCTCGAGGCTCGGGTTCGGAGTCGACATTATTTAACTGACCTAAAAAAGAAAGCGCCGCGCTCATGAGCGCGGCGCAAAAAAGCAGCTGATTTAATTAAAAGATTTAATTGACACCGGCCACGTTGGTTGTTCCCTCAACCTCAATATAGATCGGGTTGCTGTAGAACCAAAGGTCCGACCATGCGGCCACATCAAACGCAACATACTTCTGGCCGTTGATTATGGGCAAATGACTTGGACAACCATTGAACTCCGTCGTACCGACTACCTTGCACGGAATTTTCAAATTAGTGCCCGCAGGAATACCGTCGGTACCGCCAGGCACCCGAGGATTTATTACGCCCGCGTTAGTATGAATATCCGCCAACGGGTTGCCGTCTGCATCAGTTTCGAACGGTAGACTAGGCGGCAGGTTAGTGCCACGCAAGCGCACATATTGCGAGGATGACACGCTCTTCAAGCGGAAGGTCATTACTCGATATTCGCCCTCAACCGACTTCCATGAACTACTGTTAAACGTTTTCACGATGCCTGCACTCGTGTTCTTGGCAGCGGCTGGCACATTGGCCATGTTTGGATTGTTGATCCAATCGCTCGGCCATTGGCCTGTGTAGTCGGTTGATCCTGGCGCTTTATAACCCGTAACCATGCCACGAATGACGTCAAGATGGTCAAGTACTGGCGAATTCAGCGGTTGTGAAATTCCGATTTGTGCCAGTGATGGATTAGCAAAACTATACGGAGAATAGTTGGTTCCTACTGGATCACGAACCACGATCGACACCACCACGTCCGAGCCCGCTGGAACAACCAGCTTTTCGCCCATTGTGGCGCAGCCCTTGGCGTCTACATCGGTATTGTCCCAGGCCGCGTTAATCGCAAGCTGTTCAACCTGCGCATCTGTGCGTCCACCGCGGGCCGCGCGGCTAGTGGCGCAAGCGATAAATGCAAGTCGATCAATTAATTGTCCGGACGCCGCAAAATTATTTCCCGTCCGCAGGCCATCAACAATCATTTGCGGCGTCAACTTGGCGCCATTGGCGTTGCGAACCATTGTGTAATTGCGCTGATACTCGCCTGGATAGAAATCTTGCGACGAACGGCGATCATCCGAACCAAAGATACCCCGGTTGTGCCAATCTGAGCTCGCAAAAAACCAGAAGTTGCGCCCTTCGCCAAGCAGGGCATCCCAGACGCCGCCAATTTGTGCTCCGTACACACCTGTGCCGCCATAAGTCGTGCCGCCAACGGAGTCGGTATTCACCCCGCCGATATTATTACGACGAATCGTATATTCACCTCGCTCGCCAGAAGCACCGTGGCCAGGTTGTGTCTCCATGCCAAAGGCCACACGCGGCGCGGCATTATTGAAATTACGTAAATGCTCAATGTTGTAACCGTTGTTGCCGTTGGGATTAAACGGACCGGCGCGTTCCAAATGTGCTGGCACGTAGTAACTCGCATTGGGATGAAATTCTTTCATCCACTTCATGGCTTCAACCGTTTTCAGGTGTCCACGCTCGCCAACGCCCGTTGTACCGCTTTGAATCAACTTTCGGGCGGTTGTATTCCAGCTCGCGTCGGCTGAATTCGCGCTGCCTGTTACTGAGCAATCCCAGTTGTTTCCTTGCCCGGTTAACTTGTTAGTGCCGCGGCTTGTGTCGGTATCGCCACGATCAAAACAATAAGACCATTGCGCGAGAGCTGACGCATTGCCAGATGAAACATAAGCACCCAGCGGCACATAGCCCGGCACATTAACGGGTACGCCTGCACCCGTTGCAGGGATTTGTCCGGTTACCACAGACATTGAGGTGTGTTCGTGTCCCGCAACCACTGATTCCATGCCGAGGAACAACGGAATGTCCTTCAACTTATTCAGATACTCGATTACTTGGTACTGCACTTCCTGAATCGACTGCCAGCGCCACATGTTGGGGTTAGCGGCTGTGCCACTCAGATCGCCCTTAACGTTTGCAACACCCACACCCGGGCTCGCTGCCCAGGTGGTGGTTGGTGCTTGTCCCGTAAACGGATACGAAGGAGTCGCAAGCGTCGCGTCTTCAACCAGCGAGCAATTGCGATTACCGTTACCACCGTGACCGGCTTGAACAAACCAATCGAGACCCCACGGTGTATCAACTTTATCGGTGGCTTTTTTAACGAGCTTCTGCATCGAAATGGTTCCATCCGAGCAGGTAGTGTGATTATGAAAATCGCCACTAACATACTTGCCCGGTGTTTTCTGCGCAGACGCTTCGGTCGCGACGGTCATCATTGCAGATGCGCTGATCGCCGCAGCGACGGCAAGCACGAGCTTCCGCTTGTTAGTTAAGTGAGTCATTACGGCTCCTGTTTTCTTGATTGGTGTTGCAAATTTGTACAAGCGGGATTTATTCATAACCACCGATTTAATTTCATCAAATAGTACGAGTTGCACATGACAAGTCTGTGACATGGAAGCCGCATTTTCGTATCGAATAGTTTTGCAATCATCCAATGTCGAAGCGGTTGCTCTGACCTAATCGTTCATATATGCTCTGGCGCTCTTTCACCCATCGCCTCGATTGGTTACCATGCAAGAAGTCATTCCACTTTTTCCGGTGCCGTTTATGCGGGTGACCGGCGCAATTAACTCGGCGCTCGTGAAAGGTCTTGTTGAACACTTCAGCGCTTCTGCAGATCGCACGAATAACGGCTCAACAAACTTGTCGCATACGGCGATGCTGCGGCCAAGTGATAGCCCGCTTTTAGTCAATGCAGCAGCGCTCATCACGCCTCATCTAGCCGACTTTGGCGCGCTCATGTTCGGCGAGAATATTGCCTGGTCACTTAAAGAAATTTGGGTGAATGTGCTGGATACCGGCGGACGCCAAGCCATGCATAATCACGCGAATAGTTTCATTTCGGGCGTGGTCTATCTCACCACGACCCATCCCGATTCGTGTACCGTGTTTATGAAGTCGCCAGGGGGGTCAGAATTCGCATTTAAAAATGATCACGCTGGCGTTACGAGCGGCCCTTATAACGCCGACAAGTGGGTAAGTCCGGCACCTTCACCCGGCGACATGGTGTTGTTTCCCAGCTATTTAATGCACGCCGTGCCGCCCAACCAGGGCGAAAAGAGAATTAGCTTGTCTTTCAACGCCATACCCAGCCGGTTGGATTCGTGGGGCTACCGGATTTCGTTTAGTGGCTGATTTATTGGCTAAGAACGATGCTGACGCCGCCGCAAGCCAAGCGGCGATAGCGGCGCCGCCACCGCGAGCCCAGCCAACTTCGCCACATCCGTTGTTACCAAGATCGCGCGCCTTAGCCATCTGCTTGATGGTCGCGTCTGGCTTCGCAGGGCTTGGCTACCAAATAATCTGGACGCAGCAAAGCGCACTTTGGCTCGGCCACGAGTCAGCGGCGGTGTTCGCTGTGGTTGGCGCATTTTTCATTGGGCTTGCCGCAGGCGCAATGATTCTTGGACGGCGAATTGCTGTGAGCACAAGGCCCGGACGTTGGTATGCCGGTTGCGAGGCCGTTGCGGGTGGCTGGGGCCTGACATTGATTTTCTTGATTGGCCCCGCTGCAGAGCGAATTCTTGGCGTTCTAGGCGAGCGTCCGACACCGACATGGCAATGGGCTGTTGCTTTCGTCTCAACCGCATTGCTTCTACTGCCCGCCACAGCAGCAATGGGCGCCACCTTGCCCGCGATGGAAAAATGCCTTTCGCAATTTCGGCGGGACGGTGCGAATGTTGCCGCGCTGTACGCTGGCAATACCTTTGGTGCAGTGCTCGGTGTAATCGGCACTACCTTTTGGTTGATACCTGCGATTGGCTTTTCTAACACCGCAGCGATTTGCGTTTCATTAAACGTTTTCTGCTCGGTGGCGGCGCTAAAGCTGTTTGATGTTACTGCTCCCATCGCTCGAGCAGAGCCTTTCGACCCGCACGCGCCGCAGGTGCCGCGGGTGCCGCACAATACACGCCTCATAGTGATGCTGCTGACAATGGGATTGCTGGGCATCGGCTATGAGGTGGTCGCCGTCAGGGTGTTAAATCTGGTTGCCGAAAATACGGTCTATACGTTTGCATTGCTGGT
>JANYGV010000025.1 GCA_025359285.1 Burkholderiales bacterium | reverse complement strand
GTACGCGGTCGGCTTTTTCTATCCCGTCGTGGCCAAAGGCCAAGCGCGTATTCGCACGCAAATTTCAGCGGTGCATGAAATCGCGCACCTGCAAAAGGCCGTGGACGTTTTTGCACAAGCGGGGCGCGAGCTCGGCATCATCAAGTAAACACATAAAGTAAAGACAGAGGTATTCATGTCCACCCCCAAAATTCTTGTCATCGGCGCAAACGGCCAAATTGGTTCCGAACTAGTAGACGCGCTTGCCGAAAAATATGGCGCTGACGCCGTTGTAGCAAGCGACCTTGCATCGCATGGACGCAGCGTGCTTATGCAATACGAAACGTTGGATTGTCTTGATGCGGATCGACTCGCCGCTCTGGTCAACCGACACAAAATAACGCAAATATATTTGCTCGCCGCCGCCCTGTCAGCCAAAGGCGAGAAGAATCCCTTATGGGCTTGGGATCTAAATACGCGGTCTCTACTCAACGTGCTGGAACTGGCCCGCAAGGACAAGCTGGATCGCGTTTTCTGGCCAAGCTCAATCGCCGCCTTTGGCCCGTCAACACCCTCCACAAATACGCCGCAGACAACGATTATGAATCCGACGACCGTATATGGATTAAGTAAGCTAGTGGGAGAGCGTTGGTGCGATTGGTATCACGCTAATCATGGCGTGGATGTTCGCAGCCTGCGTTATCCGGGTTTGATCAGCTACAAAACCCCGCCAGGCGGCGGTACGACTGATTACGCTATCGAAATTTTTCACGCCGCGCGCGAGCAGGGCCGCTATACCTGCTTCCTGGATGAGCATCAGGCGCTGCCGATGATGTATATGCCGGACGCGATCCGCGCCACCATTGAATTAATGGAAGCGCCTGCAAACAGAATTGCCGAACGCGGCGCCTATAACTTGGCAGGCATGAGCTTTACACCCGCTCAGATTGCCACCAGTATTCGGCGCTATATTCCTGATTTCGACATTAGTTATGCGCCAGATTTCCGGCAAGCGATTGCCGCCTCATGGCCTGCCAGCATTGATGACTCAAACGCAACTGCTGACTGGGGCTGGCGGGCACATTTTAACCTCGACGCATTGGTAGACGATATGCTTTTAAATATTACTAAAACCAGCAAGGTTGCTTAACGCGCCTTGCTGGTTTGAGACGTTTACTGAATCGTTTATTGAAGCATCATAACGACTATGGCACGGTCACAGTTATAAGGTACCAAGTTATGAAGCGGTAACCTATGGCGTTGTAACAACAGGCAACTCAACGAAGCTGGCCTGCCCCGGCGAATGATAGATACGCTGGGTTGCTTTCTTATAATCACCCGGTTTAGCCCAGAAAATATTCGGCACAAACGTTTGCGGATTGCGGTCGTAAAGCGGGAACCAGCTTGATTGAATCTGCACCATGATGCGATGGCCGGGCAGGAATACATGGTTCGTGGTCGGCAACGCAAAACGATATGGCAGCGCCTTATCAGCCGGAATAGGCTTTGCAACTTCAAAGCTTTCGCGATAGCGACCTCGAAAAATATCCATCGACACGGCCAGCTGATAACCGCCCATCACGGGATCATTGGCGACCTCGTCGGGATACACATCGATTAATTTGACCACCCAATCCGCGTCCGTGCCGCTGGTTGAGGCGATTAAGTTAGCGATTGGCTGACCACTGATTTTCATCGGGGAAGTGAGCACATCTGAGGTAAATACCGCGACATCCGGTCGGCTAGACGCCTCGCGCTGGTCATCGACCAGCCATTGACGCCAACTGGAGAATTTTCCGCCCACCGGTTGAATAGGTCGTGCGCGGTAGGTCACGGGCTTGGCGGGGTCGGAAATATATTCGTCATATGCGGCATCGCCCGCCTTTGGTGCCGTCAAGCTGAGCTTCTGGTCGCTAAGCAAATGCATGGGCGTTCCCTTGACCGTGCAGCCGCCGGCACAACCGGCTGGCCAAGATGGCAGACGTCGCCAAATATTAGTGCCCGTTTCAAAAGCAGTAACGGTTGCGATATTTGATTTAGGCGCGTCATTCTGCAAATACTGATCGAGAAATGGACGTAATACGTCGCGACGGAATTGCAGCGCCGTATCTGCATTAAATTTAAGTGCGCCGAGCGCGCTACCGTCGCCAATCGCCTGACCGTGCCACCACGGACCGATCGCCAAAAAAATCTTGTCGTTGCCGGTATCTTTTGGCTTCAATGCTTTATAAACCGCAATCGCGCCGTAGCTATCCTCCTGATCCCATAGGCTATGCACCAGCAGAGTGGGCACGATGAGCGGCTGGCCAGCGAGGATTTTGTCCACAGCCTGATCTTTCCAGAACGCGTCGTAGCTCGGATGCGCCAACAACTTGCGCCAGAATCCGACCTGCTCAAGGCCGCGCTGGCGCCCCAGCTCGCCTGCCGAGCCAGCACGCATGTACATATCGTAATCATCAAAATTGCTGCGGAACCATTTCGCGTCGTTTTTGCGCGTGGCAACCTGCTCAAGAATGTAGTCCATATTCTGCTGACGGAATGCGCCATTGTGAAACCAGTCGTCTCCCATCCAGCCATCGACCATGGGATTCATTGGCACCGATACTTTCAGCGCTGGGTGCGGATTCACCAGCGCCATCAGCGGCAAAAAACCATCATAGGAAATTCCGAGAATGCCGACCTTGCCGTTGGCTTCAGGGATATTTTTGATCAGCCAATCAATGGTGTCATATGTGTCGGTGGAATGATCTACCGGCGTGGCATTCTGCGGCCCGCGCAAGGGACGATTCATCACATAATCGCCCTCGGATTCGTACTTGCCGCGAATGTCCTGCACCACACGGATATAGCCGCCCTCAACAATAGTGTCCGTCGCGTTGTCGTAACCCTGCAAAATCGGCCCTAGGTGTGAGCTATCGCTGTGATTGGTCAATTCGTTGGCGTTGTACGGCGTACGCGTCAACAGAATCGGCGCTTTTTTGGCGGTACTGGCCGACTTCGGCACGATGATCACCGTGTTCAGCTTTACGCCGTCACGCATCGGTATCATTTCGTTGCGTTTCACATAGTCGAAACTTGCCGTCGGTGGCTCAAACTTTAGCGGCGTTTCGCTCGGCAACTCCGTGTAGGTTCGCGGCGCGGGTGCTTGGGTAGAGGTCTGCGCAGGGGCCTGCGCAAAGGTTTGAAATGAAAGCATCAAACCGGCGACTGCGGACGCCAGCAAAGCAGGGTGTCGGGAATGGCGAATCAACGTCATGGAATCTCCAGGGCTAAGACAGAAAATTAAACGGAAGGCTCTACAAAATTGTCAAACAGGTTGTTTTTTACTGGCCGTGCTTTCAACCGATGCGCCCACCAGAGCGCGACTCCAGCTGGGGAAAAGCTTTCGCGCCACAAGTACGATTACGCACGGACCACCCACGGCAAATACAAAGAGTAGCAAAAAATAATCCGGCCTAAATTCGGGCACAGAGAAACGTGTCAACCATGAGACGAGGTAAATAAAATAAAGGTGGTAGAAAAAAATTGTGAAGCTTGCACCGGCAAGATAGTCGAGGACCTTTGCAGAACGATCTCGAAAGAAGTGCAGCACTCCTAGAAAAACCATGGCCATCAACATTTTTTGCACATACATCCAGTCGATCCATCCCTCGGTGCCTTGCGTTTCAAACGGATCTCGAGTGGTCGATTTACCGTGGTGATCGGACAATAAAAGATGACCCATAAAAACGATGGCGAATGCCACTGTCAGCGGCACCAAACCGTGCGTTAACCACGAAACCGTGCGCTTCCAGTTGCGGCTAGAACACATGCCCAATAAATATGAGGACAGAAAATAAACGGCGAGGGTCAGGTTATGTAATTTGCTGTACGTCGGACGATGCATCAGCACCGATAGCGGCAACAACACGGCCAGCATCCAGTAGCTTTGTCGTTGATCAAGCGCCCGCAGCAAAGGTGCCGCCAGATAGTAGACCGCAATCACCGGCACAAACCACAACGCAAAATTCATTGTCTCGCCTGGATAGATCGCAAGGTAGATGATCTTCTCAGCAAACGAAAAATCCCTGACCGGCGCTTCTGCGAATGCAGGCGAGCCGCGCAACAGGGCAAACAAGATCGCCGGGGTTATCGCAATAACGAATGGGATAAAGACATTGATGAATTTGCGCAACAAATAGCCCTTGTAAGCAAAGCGCTTTTCCTCTGTGTGCTGAAATAAAAAACCCGCAACAAACATAAAAATGAGCGACGAATTATCAAACGCATCTTTGAACACGGCCTCCACCGTGGGATGCAGCGACCAGCCAAAAAACTGGTAGCAATGCGCGGCAACAATCATCAATATCGCAACCCCGCGAAGTCGATGGATCTCCGGCAAGCGGACAGATTTTGTATGGTTTTGCTCACTCCCCAAGGCCATGCTCCGTTACCAGTTTTGCCACATTGTAGTCCGCCTCTGAAAAAGCAATCAACTTTCTGTTTACCGCGGGCAACAAAAAAGCCCCGATTTACGGGGCTCGTTCGATTTTCAGTAGCTTCATTGGACGCTGTTAGGCAGTAAAGATATGATTCTTGGCGGAGAAGGAGGGATTCGCCGACGTCCCGCAGGCCGCGGTTTGATCTGCAGACCAAACCCTTCGAATCGCTCACGCAAGCCAAACTATTGGCTTGCTCTTCTCCTTGTATATAAAAAAACCCGCATGCGCGGGCTTTTTAATGTTTGGCGGAGAAGGAGGGATTCGAACCCTCGATACACTTTTAGGGCGTATGCTCCCTTAGCAGGGGAGTGCCTTCGACCACTCGGCCACCTCTCCGTTTTGTTGCGTTTTACCTCTGCATTGCTAAATAAGATACTTTCCAGAGAACACAGATTGTACGCGCCCGACGGAGCGGCGTCAAAACTGGCAAATTTTGGGTCGACTTACTGGCCACGTGCTTTGACCCAACCATGAGCAAAACCAGTTCAGTCTCAGATTGACCCCTGCTAAAACTTACTTCAACTCGTTCAGCAAAAACGTGTATTGAAGCGCGGTACGATACGCGAGCTGCGTGTTGTTCGCGGAGCCAGCGTGCCCACCTTCAATATTTTCGTAATACATCACATCGTGGCCCTGCTCCATCATCCGCGCCATCATTTTCCGCGCATGGCCGGGATGGACGCGGTCATCGCGGGTTGATGTCACGAACAAAATTTTTGGCATCTTCACGCCCGCCTTGACGTTTTGGTAGGGTGAGTATTTAGAAATAAATTCCCACTCTTTGGGATCATCTGGATTACCGTATTCCGCTACCCACGAAGCGCCAGCGAGTAGTTTGTTATAGCGCTTCATGTCGAGCAGCGGGACAGAACACAGCACCGCACGGAACAGGTCAGGTCGCTGCACCGCCACCGCGCCGACCAACAGCCCGCCGTTTGATCCGCCGGAAATAGCTAAATGGCGAGGCGAGCTAATTTTTTTCGCAATTAAATCTTCGCCCACGGCAATAAAGTCGTCGTACACCTTTTGGCGATTCGCTTTTAGCCCGGCGATGTGCCAGCGCGGACCGAATTCGCCCCCGCCGCGAATATTGGCAACCACGTACACGCCACCCTGCGCGAGCCAGCCCAAGCCGGTCCCGCCAGAGTAGGCCGGCAACATCGAAATCTCAAAGCCGCCATAGCCATACAGCAGGGTGGGATTGCTGCCGTCAAGCTTGGTGTTTTTATCCATCACCACAAAATACGGAATTTTCTCACCGTCTTTTGAAGTCGCACTAAATTGTTCCACCTTGAATGGCGTCGCGTCAAAAAATGCGGGCAATGACTTTAGCTTCTCGCGTTTGTCCGAGCCTGCGGTCGCCCAAAATAGCGTCGATGGCGTCAAATAATCTGTAAGCGTCACGAAATAATCATCCGACTCATCAGAATCAATTCCACTGACTCCGACCGAACCCGACCCTGGCATGGCGATCGCTCGGCGTATCCATTTATTATTTTCGCGCTTGAGTTCCACCAGCTGATTTTTAACGTTATCCAGCTCATTGATGATCAAATAATTTTTAGTCGCGGTAAAACCTGCCAGAGACTTGCGCGCGGTCGGGGTGAACAATACGTCAAAATTACGTTCACCTTTCATGAATTTATCAAAATTTATCGCGAGCAACGCGCCTTGCGGATAGCTTTTTCCGCCGACTAACCAGTCAGATTTCAGGCGCACGGTCAGCAAGTCCCAAACAATGGTTGGCGTCGCATCATCCTGCACTTCAATTTTCGTCAGCTTCCCGCCCTCTTTCAAGAATGTCTCTGCGGTGTAAAACGTCACTGCGCGGCGCACGAGTTGCCGATTTGGATAACCTTTAGCCTCATCTACCATTGCGCTGGCGCTGATATCGGCCTCTTTACCTTCAAAAACTATGTTTGCTGACGCTAACGGAGTACCGCGCTTCCACTCTTTAACGATTCGCGGATAGCCAGATTGGGTCATCGAACCGGGCCCAAAATCGGTTTGCACGAACAGCGTATCGCGATCAACCCAAGCGGCACCGCCTTTGGCCTCCTTGACGACGAAACCATCTTTGACAAACGTCTTGGTCGGCACATCAAACTCACGCGTAACTTGCGCATCAGCACCGCCACGCGAGAGGTTCAGCAGGCATCGATCATGAGTGGGATAAAGACAAGTCGAGCCTTTCCATACCCAATTTTCGTGTTCGTCTTTAGCCAGCTGATCAAGGTCTAACACCGTTTCCCATTTAGGCTGCGGTTTTTTGTATTCCTCAACGGTGGTGCGGCGCCACAGGCCGCGAATATTGGTCTCGTCCTGCCAGAAGTTATATAAAAATGCGCCACGCTTTTGCACAAACGGAATGCGCTCTTTTGAATTTACGACTTCTAAAACCTTGTCGCGGATGGGTACAAATTGTGGCTGCGCTTCCAGCGCTTTCTGGGTTTTTGCATTCTGTTCTTTCACCCAAGCAATGGCTTTGTCGCCCATCACATCTTCCAGCCAAAGGTATGGGTCTTCCACGGAGGTTTGTGCGACAGCGGCGCTACTAACGATGAACATAGAGGCGGACATGGCAAAGGTTCCTAACAAAGCGCGACCAAACATTGTGAGTTCTCCTGAAGAATAGAGCGGCGCTTGTGATGCAGCCCCCGTGAGTAAAACCATAAGTAAAGCAAAAGCTTGAAACAATTAGCCAGACGCTACGTTATCTGGCCAGCGAATTGTGACCCTAGAAACTAAACGGGAACCTTATCCAGCTCAAACGCCGTATGCAAAGCACGTACGGCCAGCTCCATATATTTTTCGTCGACAACGACTGAGGTTTTAATTTCGGACGTAGAAATCATTTGAATGTTTACATTCTCATGCGCCAGTGTTTCGAACATTTTGGCGGCAATGCCAACATGCGAGCGCATGCCAATGCCGACGAGTGAAATTTTGGCAATTTTATTGTCGCCCGCCACGCTTCTGGCATTGATTAATGGCTTCACTTTGTCATTCAAAATTGCCAGCGCTTTTGCATAGTCATTACGATGCACGGTGAATGAAAAATCGGTGAGACCTTCAAACGATGTATTCTGAATAATCACATCGATGTCGATATTGGCTTCCGCAATCGGGCCCAAGATCGAGAACGCAATGCCGGGACGGTCTGGCACGCCCGCGACGGTGAGTTTCGCTTCATCGCGGTTAAACGCAATGCCGGAGATGATGGCTTGTTCCATGTTTTCGTCTTCCTCATACGTGATCAATGTGCCGCGATCTTGCGAATCAAATTCCGTAAACGATGACAGCACGCGCAGCTTTACTTTATATTTGCCCGCAAATTCAACCGAGCGAATTTGCAAGACTTTCGAGCCCTGACTCGCCAGCTCAAACATTTCTTCAAACGTGATTTGATCGAGCTTGCGCGCACTCGGCACCACGCGGGGATCGGTCGTGTACACGCCATCCACATCGGTGAAAATCTGGCACTCATCGGCCTTCAGCGCCGCCGCCATGGCCACGCCAGTCGTATCCGAGCCGCCGCGGCCCAGGGTCGTGATATTGCCATGCTCATCAATGCCCTGGAAGCCTGCAACGACAACCACATTGCCCTCGGCCAGATCTTTACGAATATTTTTGTCATCAATCGACAAAATGCGCGCCTTGGTAAACGCACTATCGGTCAACACTTTTACCTGCCAGCCGGTATAGCTTTTTGCCTTGATGCCTAGGTTTTGAATCGCGAGTGCCAGCAAGCCAACCGACACCTGCTCGCCCGTCGCCGCGATCACATCCAGCTCGCGACCATCCGGCTCTGCGTTGAGCTGCTTCGCCAGCCCCAGCAGTCGATTTGTCTCCCCCGACATGGCGGACGGCACCACAATCAACTGATGGCCTTGCGAATGATAATGCGCGATGCGCTTGGCAACTTCGCGAATTCGTTCCGGCGAACCCATGGATGTGCCGCCGTACTTCTGAACAATTAAAGCCATGTTGGTGGTGATTCTTTCTACAGCTAAGTTTTTAAAGCGGAATCCCCGATTTTAACGTTTCCTTGAACTTATGGCGAATCCCCAGCGAACCCACAACGAAGCTGCGGCGCAAGGGCAGCGGTGAGTGCTCAAGGTGCTATAGTCGCGTTCGCTGAAAGTCGGGCGTAATCTATGAGGTAACCCGGCGCGAATATTGCAAAAACGACAAAACAATGACCTCCTCAAAAACAAATCCCATCTCCGTCACCCGCCGCCTCGAATTCGATGCGGGCCACCGACTACCGAATCATAAAAGCCAATGCCGTAACTTGCACGGCCATCGTTACGCGATTGAAATTACGCTGACGGCGAATCTTATTCACGACGAAGGTGCAACCGACGACGGTATGGTGATGGACTTTGGCGACATCAAATCCATTGCCAATGAGAAGCTGGTGAATGTGTGGGATCACGCGTTTTTGGTGTGGCGTGGCGATACCGTGATGGTCGATTTTTTGGCTGCAATCTCAGGGCATAAAACCGTGATTCTCGATGAAGTGCCGACGGCCGAAAATCTGGTCAAGGCCGCATTTGAAATTTTGGAGCATGCCTATCGGGATCGCTTCGGCCATGAGCTGACGCTCAAGAAGGTGCGCCTGTATGAGACGCCGAATTGTTGGGCGGATGCGGTGGCGGCGTAATTAAAATCTAGTCAATGATGCTAGGTAGCCTAGAGCAACTTGACTTACAGATAATGTTTAAACTCTAGCATTGGCGGGCATCCTGGGGCATTTATAGCCCGAAAGCCGCGCCTGTAAAGCACTTGCTTTTAAAAAAGCGGCATGATTATTTTTTCCGCGCCTTGGCCGTCGACATGTTGAATCGTAAAGTCAGACAGATCAGCATTACCGCTATCACCGCCAATCCCCCGCCCATAATTGTCCACAGCATCGTATTCGGCATGACGGGCGGCTCTACGACGGATGATCCGCGATGCGCTATAAGTACGCACCAATGAAGCCCTACGATCATCAGCATAACAACGGTACCCAATAGAGTTCCAAATTTCGCAAAATATTGCATCGTGGATTCTCGGCGCTCCTTTGATAGCCAATAATCTCGGTTGGGCATGCTGACTGATGATGTGGGCAGCTTTGAAATCAATCCAAAAACGGCGACGTGACTCACGCTGACAATAATAATGGTGGCAAGAATCAGGTTCCGATAATCCGTTTTTGCAATAAGCCCGCGCGCGGCACCATCCAAGTTGAAACTCGCGGCGACCATGTCTGGCAACATCGAACTAGAAACAAAGATGAACGCACATGATGCGGTCAGCGCAGAAACAAACAATAGCCAGAAGAGTTGGATGGGCATGATTATTTTTTCCGCGCCTTGGCAGTTGGCATATCTACGTCGTCGACACCCAGCTTCATTCCCCGCTTCAGCGCCGCTTCGCGCAACAAATACTCGATTTGGCTATTCACGCTTCGAAGTTCTGCGGCGGCGAGTTTTTCCATGGCGGCCCATAATCGCGGGTCGATTCGGAGGAGGAACGATTTTTTTTCGTTGGGCAAAATTTTTGCGCGCTCAATTGTAAAGCGTGCCAGCATTTACGATCGGCTGCACGTTACTTTCGGCGCACAGCACCACCAGCAAATTGCTCACCATCGCGGCTTTACGCTCGTCATCAAGATGGACGATATTTTTGTCACTCAAACCTTTCAGCGCCATTTCCACCATCGTGACGGCACCGTGAACAATCTTAGCGCGCGCGTCAATCACGGCTTCGGCTTGTTGGCGGCGCAGCATGGCGCTGGCGATTTCGGGCGCGTAAGCAAGATGCGTGAGCTTGGCCTCTTCAACCGAAATACCGGCTTTATCAAAGCGATCCTGTAGCTCGCTGGCGAGCGCTTTGGCGACGATATCCGCACCGCCGCGCAGCGTAACGCCATTTTTAACATCAGTGTCATCGCCACCATTGTCGTAGCTATAGGCGGAGGCCAGATGCCGAATCGCGGATTCAGATTGGACGCGAACATACATTTCATAGTCATCAATTTCAAACACGGCCTGTGCGGTGTCGCGCACCCGCCAGACGATGGCCGCACCGATCTCGATCGGGTTGCCGTTTTTGTCGTTCACTTTGAGCTTTTCGCTATTCAAATTACGCGAGCGCAGCGAGATTTTTTTTCGTGTATAAAACGGAAAACACCAGCGCAATCCGCTTGAGCGATCTGTGCCGCGATAGTTGCCAAATAACGTAAGGATGCCGCCCTCATTCGGCTGCAACATGTATAAACCAAGAATCGCGAACGCGCCCGCTATGACACACGCAACCGCAATCGCGACCGCAGCAAATGACGGCGCAGCGTTCCGCAATGTTACGAACTGATAGCCGCCGTAACCCATTAATAACAGGCCGGTCAACAGCATCACGTAACCATTCAAACTCGAAAATTCTTTTTCTGTAAAACTTGCACCTGTTTTCATCAAAGCCTCCTTAGGCCGTTAAATAGCTGTTGCAGCAGAAAACACTGTTTATCAGCCGGTATTATAATGATATCATTTTGTTATCTATTTGCAACGGGTTTTTGTAACAGCTTGGGTATCGACGAAAATAGCGTCTTGGGCGTTTGGGCTTGCCGACAAGTGCGCGGCATGTAAAATCGGTGTGTCGGAGATGTTTAGCAACGTCGCAAGCCAGAGGGAGCTGCATCTCGGCTAATTTCTCGGCTAATTTAGTCGGTAACTTTATTTAAACAATGGAGAGCAAATGCGCAAAGTATTATTTTTTATCGCAGCGGCAGTATCGGCAATGCTGGTCAGTGGCGTTTCTGCGCAGGCCAAACCCGAAAAATCAATTGAATATCGGCAAGGTGTTTACCGGGTGATCGGCTGGAACTTCGGCATGATGAGCGCGATGGTCAAAGGAGATGTTCCCTATGACAAAGAGGTCTTCGCCAAGCGCGCGGCCAATGTGGCGACGATGGCGCCGATGGTGTTGGAAGGCTTCGGCCCCGGCACCGACAAAGGCGCTAAAACTGAAGCCAAGCCAGAAATCTGGACAAAGATGGATGACTTCAAGTCAAAGCTAAGCAAGATGAATGATGAAGCAACCAAGCTTGCCGCGATTTCAAAAACGGGTAGCTTTGACGAAATCAAAAAACAATTCGGTGCCACCGGTGCTAGCTGTAAAGCCTGTCACGACGAATACAAGATGAAGTAGTTTTTTAGCTGAATTTTTTGCTCTGCTTTTCGCCTGATAGTAAAAATGAGAACGCCGCCCGTGTTGGATCACGGGCGGCGTTTTTTATGGATGCATTGAGTTTATTTAATTGACCGTCTGACTTCAATCCGCGTTTAAAAAAACACCCTTGTCACCAGCGCGTACGTTAATCCGCCTACCACCCCGACGATAGACCATGGCAACCAATAAGGACGGGGCTTTTCAGCCATTTCTGTCTCAAAATCCCCGCCAATGCTGGCATCTAGCTCTTTTTTCCCAGTGAGCATGGCTTCTACAAGCTGCTCCTTTTTAAACACCGCATAAAACGCGATCGCCGATAAGTGCAACCCGATCAGCACCAGAATCAGGTCAGAATTCAGTTGATGCAGCTTCGTCATTTGGTCACTGAACGCTTTCGACACCAAGCTGGCGTATGGCCCTTCGAGCATGATGTCGTCATTTGAAAAAAGCCCCGTCAACGTCTGGAATCCAACGACGGCGAGTAGCGCCAAAACGCTTAATCCGCCCATTGGGTTATGCCCCAAATAATGCGAGCCGTCTTTTTTGAACAATTTTTTCGCATAAGCGATAACCGTCGCGGGGGCGCGAACAAAATTCTTGAATCGTGCGTGATAGCTGCCAACAAACCCCCACACCACACGGAAAGCGATCAGCCCGATTACAAAAAAGCCAATCTTTTTGTGCCACTCCATGGCGTTACCCCCGATCTGGGCCGTGACAAACAAAAACAAAATTGAGGTGGCCAACGACCAGTGAAATAGGCGAACAGGAATGTCCCACACCGAAATAGATTTCATTAAAAATGCCTAGTTGACGATGTCGAGACGCAGTAATCTGCTGTCGGCAGCGTTGGTCAAAATATAAATAAAGCCGTCCGGTCCTTCTCGAACATCACGGATGCGCCCGAGCTTGTTTTCAAACAATCGCTCTTCGCTGACCACTTTCTCGCCGTCCAGCGTGAGCCTCACCAGCGATTGCTTTGCCAGCGCGCCGACAAATAAATTGTCCTTCCATTTCGGCATCGCCTTACCCGAATAAAACGCCATGCCTGAGGGCGCAATAGACGGCACCCATTTGTATATCGGCTGCGCCATGCCCGCTTTTTCGAATCCCTCGCCGATCTTGGTGCCCACGCCGTAATTCACACCATAAGTAATGACGGGCCAGCCGTAATTGGTGCCTGACGTGATGATGTTGATCTCATCGCCGCCCTGCGGGCCATGCTCATGCATCCAAACCTTGCCCGTCTGCGGGTGCAACGCCGCGCCTTGAATATTACGATTGCCCATGGTGAAAATTTCAGCGCGAGCATTGGGCGTTTTTACAAACGGATTGTCCGGCGGAATACGGCCGTCGTCGAATAAGCGAATCGTCTTGCCCGCCAAATCATCCATTTTCTGTGCGCGCTCGTCGTAACCCTTGCTCGGATCATCGCCGCGATCGCCAAAGCCCACGAACATATATCCAGCCCGATCAAACACAATGCGCGAACCAAAATGCTGCTCGCGGTTGGATTTCGGCATCTGTTTAAACAGCAGTTGCACATCGGTCATACGCGGCGCAGCTTTGGTGCCGCCTAATTTGCCGCGTGCGACTTCGGTGCCGTGGAGGCCGTTTTCTTCGCCGTTAAACGTCCAGTAAATCCAGCCGTTTTCAGCGTATTTGGGATGCAACACCACATCCAGCAAACCACCCTGCCCGTGCTCAGTCGATTTCGGCAATCCTTCAATCGGCGCATCCAGCAATTTGCCGTTTTCGATCAGCCGCATGGTGCCGCGTTTCTCGGTCACGATCATTCGCCCATCGGGCAGGAAAGCCAAGCCCCATGGCGTTTTCAGGCCACTGACAACAGTCGTGGTGCGAACTTTATAAAGCTCGCTATCAAAGATCTCCGGCGCAGGTTGGGCGCAGCTCATCAGCGGAACCAATAACAGCGCAAGCGACGCAAAAAAGCGATTCATGAATACTCCAGAAAAAGTTCGGTCAGAATGTGAAGTGGATACGGTGGCTGTGGATATTCACAGCTAGGCTCACCGTTTGCGAGTTTAAATCACTGCGCGCAGGCAACAGCAATTAAACTCGAATCACCAGATCATATTAAGATATTGGGTCCCATATTATTTTTTTATTCAGCGCCAAAGTCAAAAGTTTGACGCTGGCATTTACCAGGTAGAAACGAATGAAAGATGTCGCACATTGGGCCGCTTTACTGCTGACTGTCATATTCATATCGGGCAGTGCAAACGTCATCCAGCCTGCGGAATAGATTCGGCCCAATAATCCGGCGGCGCTTGCCGCTATCCGCGCGGCGTATATCAACGTCGGCGAGCAGAAATATTTTCGTGCACGCATGACCAGCGAGAGCGCAGGCAAAATTTCAGAAAGCACCGTGGAATTTGCGGCAGCCACCAGCATACACAGGGTCATGAAAACAGACAATGTGGAGTAGATCGTCATCAATGAAACGCATCACCTGAAAACCGGTGGCAAGTGGACGCGTCTGCCGATTTCTTCCGGCAATTTGATTGGCCAGATGCGCGAAGATCCGACCACGATTGCAGCATTTGAAAAAACGATCAGCGGCGCACAAATTATCGGCCCTAAGGCTGTAAACAACAAACCCACAACGGCCTACCGCTACTATCAAGCAGCGACGGTGGGCGGCGGCCTAGCATCAAGCGCGGGCTAGGTAAAATATTGGGTGGGCGCGAACGGCCTACCGTTAAAACTCGAATCAGACGCGGTTGGGCGGGTGCTGGGCTTCAGCAGCCAAAGCAAATCAACCATCTATGACACGGATTACGGCGTTTCGGTGCGTATCGTGGCACCGATCTAGCGCTGGGTAGCCAGAGCCGAATTCATTGCCGCGAATGCGTGATGTTAGTCGTGGTTGCACTCGTCCATCATGCAATTGCTTTAGCCAACACCCGTGTTTTCAATCGCGCGAAATTCAGCGCCACTATCAATACGCCCACCCCTCCGGCGACGATCATGGCGCGCGTGCTTATAAAGGCCGTCACCAATCCCGCAATTGCCAGGCCTGTCGATTGGCCGATGAAATAGCAGGCCGCAAACGCCGAAACCGCCGCCCCGCGCCGTTCAGGTGCCATTTGCGTCGCATTCGTTTGTAGGGTGTTATGCAGCATGTAGAAGCCAAGCCCGGTGACAAAGCTCGCTGGGATCGTCCACCACCATTGGGCTGCAAGCCCAAATATGAGCATCGATACAAACATTGCAAACCCGCCCCACCGCGCCAAACCGGCTTCGCCGAGGCGCTTAACAAAGGTGCTTGATCCGCTCGCAAACAAGAAGCCGCCGCCGCCAAACAGCATCACCACCGTGCCCGCCGCGGATAGGGAAAGT